>JALYHX010000430.1 GCA_030776305.1 Myxococcota bacterium | reverse complement strand
GCCTGGGCGCATGCTGCTCGTCGACGTCGCGCGCGGACGGGTGGTCGGCGACGACGAAATCAAGCACGAGATGGCGACCCGAAAGCCTTACGCGCAGTGGCTCCGTGACAACAAGATCGAGCTCGCTGCGCTGCCAGCGGCGCCGGCGCCCCTGCCGCTTGCAGCGGAAGACCGCCGGCGCCGGATGCGCGCGGCCGGATACAGCCGGGAAGACCTGCGCGTTCTCCTGGCGCCGATGGCCAGCAGTGGCGAGGAACCGGTCGGCAGCATGGGAACCGATGCGCCTCTTGCGGTGCTCAGCGATCGACCGCAGGTCTTCTTCCGGTACTTCAAACAACAGTTCGCGCAGGTCACCAACCCGCCCATCGACCCGATTCGCGAAAAGCTCGTGATGACGCTCGTGAGCTGTCTCGGCGGCGAGGGCAATCTCCTCGTCGAGACGCCAGAGCAGTGCCGCCTCATCGAGCTCGAACAGCCAGTGCTCACGAACGACGAGCTCGCCAAGCTCGTTCGCGGACTGGACGATTTTCGAGTCACCGTGGCGCCGATGCTCTTCGAGGTCCACACCGAGGACCCCGGGCAGGCGCTGGAGCGCGCGGTCGTCGAGCTTTGCGCGGCAGCGGAACGCGCTGTGGATGACGGCGCGAGCGTGATCGTCCTCAGCGATCGCGGTACCAACGCGGCGCTTGCGGCGATCCCCAGCCTGCTCGCCACGAGCGCCGTTCATCACGCGCTCGCGCGTGCGGGGAAACGAATGTGCGTGGGCATCGTCGTGGAAAGCGGCGAGGTGCGCGAAGTGGCCGACCTGGCGCTCCTCATCGGCTACGGCGCAGGGGCGGTCAACCCGTATCTCGCATTCGAAGCCATCGCCGCGCTCGCCCTCGACGTCAAGCAGACCGACCGCGAGTCGAACTACGTCCACGCGTTGGACAAGGGCTTGCTCAAGGTGATGAGCAAGATGGGAATCTCGTGTTTATCGAGCTACCAGGGCGCTCAGATCTTCGAGGCCATCGGGCTCGATCGGGCCACAATCGACCTATGGTTTCCATGCACCGCGTCCCGCGTCGGCGGGATCGGCCTTGCCGAGATCGCCCGGGAGTCGCTTCTCCGGCACGCGGGCGGCTTCGAGCCCAGGCTCGAGGAAGCCGACAACGACGAGGACACCCTCGAAGTCGGCGGCGTCTACATGTGGCGCGTCGAAGGCGAGCGGCACCTCTGGAGCCCTCGCACCGTCGCAGCCTTGCAGAAGGCGGTTCGCCTTTCGGACGCGCGCTCTTACGAGGAATACGCGAACGCCATCAACGACCAGGGAGAGCACCCGTTCACGCTGCGTGGCTGCTGGGACTTCGTCCCGGCCGGGGAGCCCGTGCCGATCGAGGAAGTCGAGCCCGCGGCGAAGATCGTCCGGCGCTTTTCGACGGGCGCGATGAGTTTCGGAAGCATCAGCAAGGAGGCGCACGAGAACCTCGCGATCGCAATGAACCGCATCGGCGGCAAATCGAATACTGGGGAGGGGGGCGAGGACGAGGCGCGCTACATCCCGCTCCCGAACGGCGACTCGAAACGAAGCGCAATCAAGCAGGTCGCGAGCGCGCGCTTTGGGGTGACCGCGCACTATCTCGCCAACGCCGACGAACTGCAGATCAAGGTCGCGCAGGGAGCGAAGCCGGGCGAGGGCGGTCAGTTGCCGGGCCACAAGGTCGATGAAACGATCGCCCGTGTGCGTCACTCCGTTCCGGGCGTGACGCTCATCTCCCCGCCGCCGCACCACGATATCTATTCGATCGAGGATCTCGCACAGCTCATCTACGATCTGAAGTGCGCGAACCCACGTGCCCGTGTGAGCGTAAAGCTCGTGAGCGAGACGGGTGTGGGAACCATCGCCGCGGGCGTGGCGAAAGCACACGCGGACTCGATTCAAATTGCGGGTCATGACGGGGGGACAGGGGCCTCGCCGTTGTCGTCGATTCACCACGCCGGCACGCCGTGGGAGCTTGGGCTCGCGGAAACCCATCAAATCCTGGTCCTCAACGCGCTTCGCGACCGCGTTCGGATCCAGGTCGACGGTCAGCTCAAGACCGGACGCGACGTCGCTTTTGCGGCGTTGCTCGGCGGCGACGAGTTCGGATTCGCAACCGCTCCCCTCGTGGCGAGCGGTTGCGTGATGATGCGCAAGTGTCACTTGAACACGTGCCCGGTCGGAGTCGCCACTCAGGACCCGGTGTTGCGTGCGCGATTTCAGGGGACGCCCGAGCACGTCATCAACTTCCTCTTCTTCGTGGCAGAAGAGCTACGCACGGTCATGGCACGGCTCGGTTTTCGCACCGTGGCCGAAATGGTGGGGCGCGCGGACTGCGTCGTTCCCCGGGCGATCACGCACCCCAAGGCCAAGCTTCTCGATTTCCGCGATGTCCTGATGTGCGCCTCGGTGGATTCGAAGCAGAGCGGCGGTGCACCCAGAGCGCATCCAGGACCAAATCCCGATGTGATCTCGCAGAGCCCAACGAGTGCCACCGACGAGGCGCTGCTCGAGGGGACGCGCCTGTCGCTCAAGTATGGCGAGCCTACGACGATGAAAATCGCGCTGACCAATGCCGACCGCGCATTCGGGGCGCGTCTCGCGGGCGAGATCGCGCTGAAGTATGGCAGCCAGGGGCTGCCAGAGGGCACCGTCGTCATCGAGGCCAGCGGGACGGCCGGGCAGAGCTTCGGCGCGTTTGCCGTGCGTGGGATGTTGATCGTGCTCGAGGGCGACGCGAACGACTACGTGGGCAAGGGGCTTTCGGGCGGCGTGCTCGCGGTGCTTCCCCCCGCGCGCTCTCGCTTCAAGGCGCACGAGAACGTCATCATCGGCAACACGTGCTTGTACGGCGCGACGAGCGGCAAAGCGTTTTTCGCGGGTCGCGCGGGCGAGCGGTTTGCCGTGCGCAACAGCGGGGCGGTCACAGTCGTGGAAGGCGTGGGCGACCACGGTTGCGAGTACATGACCGGCGGCACGGTCGTCGTTCTCGGGCCGACGGGGCGAAACTTCGCCGCGGGGATGAGTGGTGGCATCGCGTTCGTGCTCGATGACGACCGCGCGTTGACCGCTCGGTGCAGCAAAGCGATGGTCGACCTCGAGGTGCCGTCGGCGGAGGACGAAGAGATCGTGCGCGCCCTCGTCGAGGAGCACGTTCTTCACACGCGCAGCGCGCGAGGGCGGAGCGTGCTCGCTACGTGGAGCAAGCGGCGCTTCGTGAAAGTCATGCCACACGAGTGGAGGCGGGTGCTCGAGCTCCGCAAGACCGGGACCTAAGCGCACAAATGGGCGATCCGAAGGGTTTTCTCAAGGTCATTCGTGTCGAGGAAGACGAGCGCGCGGTCGAGGAGCGCGTTCACGATTGGAACGAGCTGGTCCTGCCGGCGACCACCGAGCAGGTTCGCGCGCAGGCATCGCGCTGCATGGACTGCGGCATCCCCTTTTGCCATCAAGGTTGTCCGCTCGGCAATCTGATCCCGGAATGGAACGACCTCGTTTACCGGGGACGGATTGACGAGGCAGTGCGACGCCTTCTGGCGACCAACAACTTCCCCGAGGTGACCGGTCGCGTTTGCCCGGCCCCTTGCGAAGCGTCGTGTGTGCTCAATATCCGTGAGGAGCCGGTCACGATCAAAACGATCGAGCGCACGATTGCAGACCATGCCTTCGCATCGACGTTGCCGGCTGGAGGCGCGCTCCGCCCGCAGCCCTCGGCGCATCGCACAGGAAGGCGTGTCGCGGTGGTTGGTTCGGGCCCTGCCGGGCTCGCCGCCGCGCAGCAGTTGGCGCGCGCGGGACACGACGTCGTGCTCTTCGAGCGCGACGATCGTATCGGAGGGCTCCTTCGGTACGGCATCCCCAATTTCAAGATGGAAAAGGACATCATCGACGCACGAATCGAGCAGATGAAAGCGGAGGGCGTGACGTTTCGCACGGGCGTCGCGGTCGGCGCCGATGTGGAGGGCGCGCAGCTCATACGCGAATTCGACGCCGTCGTGCTCACCATGGGCTCCCGCGTTCCACGCGATCTGCCCGTTCCCGGGCGCGATCTCGGCGGCGTTCACTTCGCCATGGAATTCCTGGTTCAACAAAACCGGCGTCTGGCGGGGGATACGGAAGACCCGGAGCGGGCGATTCTCGCGACCGGCAAGCATGTCATCGTCATCGGGGGTGGGGATACGGGCTCGGATTGCGTCGGTACATCCGCACGGCAGGGAGCGGCCTCGATTACGCAGCTCGAGCTGATGCCCATGCCCGCCCTCACGCGAATCCGGAACAACCCATGGCCCGAATGGCCACTCATGTTGCGCACGTCGAGCTCCCAAGAAGAGGGAGCCCACCGCGACTGGTCGATCTCGACGCGTAGCTTCCTTGGCGAGAGCGGGCGCGTCGTCAGCCTCGAAGCTTCGCGGGTGGTCCTCGATGCAGGAAAAGTGCGGCCAATCGACGGAGGCGAGCTCTCGCTGCCGTGCGGGCTCGCGCTGCTGGCAATGGGGTTCGTAGGCCCGGAGCGTCCCGGTATCGTCGAGCAGCTCGGCGTCGCGCTCGATGCACGGGGCAACGTCCGAACCGATTCGAGCGGCGCCACGAGTGTACCGGGTGTCTTCGCGGCTGGGGACGCCTCGCGGGGCCAGTCGCTCGTGGTTTGGGCAATCGCCGACGGACGCCGGGTGGCGGCGGGTGTCGACGGATGGTTGCGCCGCGCGACGCTGACGCGAGCAGCAAACGGCTGACCCCCCGGAAGTCGCCGAGCATTCACCCGGCTCATCGCGTTCGCGGGCGCCCTCGCGCTCACACTGCCCGGGCAAAGGTGAAGACCACCGCACGCGATGTCGCCCCTCATCGCAAGCCACCGAGGTACGCTCTATCCAATGGCTATCGCCGTTGGCATTGATCTCGGCACGACCAACACGGTGATCGCCGCCGTCCGTGACGGCGTCGTGGGGACATTGCCCGATCCCCAGAACAATCGGGTCATCCCGTCCGTCGTCTCGTTCCATCCCTCGGGCTCGACGCTCGTTGGACGCGCGGCACTCGATCGGCGACTCGTGGATCCGCAATGCACGGTGTACTCCGTGAAGCGGCTCGTGGGGCGACCGTGGGATTCGCCCGAAGTGCAGCAAGCCCGCGGCAAATTGTCCTTCGACCTCTGCGAAGGGGAGCACTCGGCCACGCTCGTCGCCGTACGAGGCGAGAAGTACTCGCTGGCAGAGATCAGCGCGTTTGTTCTGCAATATGCGAAGGCAGTCGCCGAGGCAGCGCTGGGCATGCCCGTCGAGCGTGCAGTCATCACGGTTCCGGCGAATTTCAACGATTTGCAACGCGCGGCGACCAAGACCGCCGGACGGATCGCAGGGCTAGAGGTACTGCGTATCTTGAATGAGCCGACCGCGGCTGCGCTCGCGTACGGCCCGCCGGGTAAGTCCCAGGAGCGGGTGGCGGTGTACGATCTCGGCGGGGGCACCTTCGACGTGACGTTGCTCGATCTCGCCGGCAACGTCTTCGAAGTGTTGGCAACCGCCGGCGACACCGCGCTCGGCGGCGACGACATCGACCTCGTCGTGGCGGAGCGGATGGCCGACGACGTCCTAAAGAAGCACCGCTTCGACGCAAGGGCGCAGCGCGCGGCGTTCGGCCACATTCGCCTTCTCGCTGAAGAAATGAAGCGCGAGCTTTCCATTCGCGACGAACACACGATCGTCGCCCACGATCTCGTCCCCGGTGACCGGGGCAAGTCGGTGACTTGGAGCTTTCGGATGACGCGGCAGGAGCTCGAACGGGCGTCGCTCGCGCTCGTCGAGCGAACGTTCAAGGTGTGTCAACAGGCCCTCGACGCCGCGGGCGTGCAGCCAAGCACGCTCGATCGCGTCATCCTAGTCGGAGGAGCGACGCGGATGCCGTTGGTGGCGCGCAAGGTAGAGCAGTTTTTCGGGCGCTCGCCGATTGTGCGTATCAATCCGGACGAGGTCGTCGCGCTGGGCGCGGCAATTCAAGCCGCGCTTCTGGACCGGTCTCGGCCCAAAGCGAGAGAGACGATGGAGCATCCGCTGATCGACGAGTCATCCGTTCTGCGGATGCTTCCCGAGGAACCGCCCCTGTCCGCCGATCTCCTTGGGCTTCCACTCGTGGGTCCTGCCAACGAAGCAATCGCGAACGTGCCCCTTGCCGAGTTCTTGCCGCGCGCCTCATCCAAACCGCTCGTCTTCGACTTGACTCGCGCGAGTTCACCTCCGCCCGTCGAACTGGACTTCCGGCAGCCGGAACCGCCCAAGGTCGCCAAACCCCCACCCTTGCCCCCCAAACGCTCGCTGCGCGTCGAAGCGCCGGCCATCCCGACAGCGCCGCCCCCGCCTGCGAAGGTGCAACTCTCCTCGCCACCGATGGTCAACCCGTTCGAGAATGCGCCGGCGTCGAGGCCCGCGTCAGCGCCACCGTTGCTCATCGACGTGACGCCGCTCAGCCTCTGCGTCGAAACAGTGGGCGGCTTCTGCGACGTTCTCATCGACGCCAACACCCCCGTGCCGTGTGATCAAGCGCGCGCCTTCGCGACGGCAAGCGATGGCCAGACGGCAGTTCGGGTGCGCGTTGCCCAGGGGCCGAGCAAACGCTTCGCGGAGAACACGTTCCTGGGCGAGATCGAGCTCTCCGGAATCCCACCTGCGCCTCGCGGCGCGACGCAAATCGGCGTGACGTTCGAAATCGACGCCGATGGCATTCTCAACGTGCGCGCTCGCGACATGAAGACGGGAAACGAAACCGCGGCCCGCATTCAGTTGGTCGGCGCGCAGAGCACGGCAGGCGATATGGAAGCGATGCTGGCGCGTCAGGCGGCGCACCCGCTCGCACCCCTCGCGCCGTCGAGTTGAGGCCGCCATGGCTTCGAAGGAAGCTTTGCTGCTCTTCCTCTCGTCGGTCGAGAAAAAGACCTACTATGAGCTCCTCGGCGCTTCGCCGGACGACAGTCCCGGCGCGATCAAGTCGGCCTTCCACGCGTTCTCGTTGCGCTATCACCCGGACCGCTATGTGGATTCGCCCGCGGAGGTCGGCCCGGTCGCGTCGGAGATCTACAAGCGCGGGGTCGAGGCCTATCGCTGCCTTGCCACGCGCGCCACACGCGACCGCTACGACCGCGCACGCGCGCGCGGTAAGATCCGCCCGGGACCCTCGCTTTCTTCGACACGCCCCCCTCCGCCACCGGCGCGAACGCTCGAAATGGTCGCGCAAACGTCGCGCGGCAAGAGGTTCGCCGAAAAAGGCGAGCGCCTCATCGCCATTGGCAGGCTCGACGATGCGCGCGTTCAACTCGTGAGCGCTTGCCAGTGCGAGCCGGACAATGCTGAACTGGCGGAGCGTCTCCATTTCCTTTACGAGGCGCTCGCGCTCGAGCCACCCTGATGCTTGCGCTGCGCGCGGCGGCTCTATGGCGTAAGCCACCGGGGGTGCGTAGAGTTATCGTCGAACTCATGGGGGTCCCGTTCGAACATGTCACGCGGTGTTTGGACCTCCAGGAGGACGACGTCGCCGATGCGCTCGCATCGCGCGAGACGACGAGAGCGCTTCTCGCTCATCTTGCCGCGATTTCGGCCCCGAACACGGGGGCTGCCAAAGTGCTCATCGTCTTCGCGCGCATGGCAACGACGGCGTGCGACTGGATCGACGGCGATCTGTGCATCGACGTGTTCTCCAAGGCCGACGTCACGGTGATCGAAGCTGCGACCGAGCTCGGCGGCGGGCTTCGGGAGCGGGTGTTCGCGCCGATGTCCTTCAAAGCGCCAATCGCGGAATTTGCACGGGCTATCGACCGCGTTCCACATGTGATCGTGCCCCTCGTGATTCGTGCGAGATCGGCGCGCCGCATCTCGTTGGCAGCGACGCAGGCGCTACGTCGCGCGAGTGGGCCCCCGCCTCGCATCGAGATCGCAAGCGAGAATCTATTCGTTCGCGAGTCGCCACCGGCCGCACGCGACGAAACGAATGCGCCGGCGGTGCCGCTGCCGCTTACAGAAGACGTCGACGCGGGCTGGGAAGATTGACCCGAGGGCCGCTACGCTCCCCGCTCGATCGACTCGACGAGCGCGCGCGCGCCTTGCAGCGACGGATCCTCGACCAAGGCGCGGTTGAGCAGCATCAGCGCACGCTTGGGGTCTCCCTGTCTTCGCGCGATCTCGCCCATGCGCTGGTAGGCGAGTGCCTTGCTGACCGGACCCGGCTTCTTCAGCAACGTAATCGCGCGTAGTGCGCGGTTTGCCAGCTCGAGCTGGTCGGACTCCATCGCGCGCAGTGCGACCGCCGAACACACTTCTCCATTCTGCGCGTCGCATTCTAGGGCCAACACCAGCGACCGCACCTCTTCTGTTGCGTTTCCGGAGTAGCGCGCGATCCGTGCCAAGCGGTAATAGAGGGGAGCCAGCTCGCGCGCGCGCCTCCCTTTGTGCGGGGCGATCATAGGCTCGAGAAGCGCGAGCGCGTCCTGCGCGCGGCCCGACAATGTGTACGCATCCGCGAGCAGTGAAATGCACGCAGAATCGAGGGGCCGTAGCGTCCGCGCCTCCTCGAGTGCTTCGATGCTTCTCCGTGGGTCGCCCGCCTGCTCGAGGAGTACCGACCCTGCGCGAAGAAGCAGCTCGAAGCGATCCGCGACGTCACCGTTTGCGCGCGCGTCTTCGAGCAAGAGCTCGGCGAGCTCGTACCACGCGCCCATTTGCTCGTAGACGCCCTCGAGACGTCGTCGCACGGATCGCTCTTGAGGTGCGACCGCCCGCGCGCGCTCCAAAGCGCCGCGCGCGTCGCCTGGCCGACCTGCGCGCTCGCATGCGTCGGCGAGGCGCAGTGCCGCGTCGACGGTTCCCTCGGCATCCTCGAGGCCGATGAGACGTTTCAGCGCTGCGCTTGCCGTGTCCCATCGCCCGAGACTCGATTCGAGATCCGCCAGCCCCCGAAGCGCGGCGCGGTCCTTGGGATCTTCCTTGAGGAGGTCGACCAAGGTCGCGCGGGCGCCGTCGGCATCGCCGGCATGCGGAGACACTTGCGCGTGGCGCATACGAAAGAGACGCACCGCCGACGCATCACCGGCTTCGAACGCCCGCGTGCGCGCGGCATTGAGCAAAACGAGCAACGGGGCCGCATAGGCTCCATGGTCGATCGCGAACGCTGCCTCGAGGTCGACGAGCGCCGCTGCCTCGTTGCCGGACGACAATCGAACATTTGCGCGGGCCGCGAGCAGCGACGGACGACGAGGGTCGTCGGCGGCCAGTCGATCCATCTCCGTGTCCAGCTCGGACAGCGCAGTCGCCATGTCGCCGGCTTCGACCAGCAGGTCGACGAGCGAGGACAGCAACGGCGGGTCCGAAGCCTCCGCGCCACCGCTCCGCGACTCTGCGAGCGCCAGACGCAGCGCCGCGGCTGCCGCATTGAGATCCTTGAGCTCTGTGCGCCAGATTTTTGCAGCCTCCGTCAGGCGGGCGACGCGCTCGGCTGGCTGCGACCGAGAGCGGGCGTCGATCTCGCAAAGCTCGGCGAGCTTGCGCCATTCATCGCGGCTGCGAAATGCGGCCTCCAGGCGACCGCAGAGCGTCGCGCTCGCTGGGTACGCGCGGTAGCCGAGCTCGAGCGCGCGGGTTGCCCCGGTCTCGTCGCCGAGGTGCATACGAATCCCTGAGAGCTCGAGCGCTTTGCCTTCGGCCCCTGGTCCACGCTCGGCCCCCAGCCGCCGCTCGAGGACGTCCGCACGCTCGGCGACATCCCCCTCGCCCTCGAGCAAGCGCCCGAGCGCGTCGAGCAGCTCCACGCTCTTTGGATCCCACTCGAGGCCCGTGTAATACACATCGCGCGCCGCCATTGGATCGGTCGGTGCGAGGAGCGCGCCGAGACGCATCGACAGTGAAACGATCGACGCCGAGTCATTTCTATCCTTCGCCGCGTCGATTTGTCGCGCGAGAAGCTCGGTCAATTCGCCCGGCGCCCCGGTTCGCTCAAGGATCGCTGCGAGCATCAGCGCAGCTTTCACCTGACTTGCATCCTCGTCGACGACCTCGCGCAAAAGCGGCACGGCGTCGGCATCGCTAAGTCCGAGCTCTTGGAGCGCCGATATGCGCTCCAGGCGCAGGCGTGCGCGTGTGCCGGCTTCATCGACGTAATCGACCACGGTCGCAAGAAGTTCCGCGAGCTTACGCGTCTCCCTCTGCTGCCGGTATACGGCAAGGAGCGGCTCCCAAGCGGCGCGATCGACAGGGTCAGAGCGACGGAGCTCCTCGTACGTATCTGCCGCCAGCTCCCAGTTGACCATCTCGTCCGCAGCGATGTGGGCAACCTCGAAAATCAGTCTGCGCGCCTCCTCCGGGTCGGCAATGGCTGCGGCAGCACTTTTGAGCTCCACCGCCTTCGCCAAATCGCCCGCAACGCGCCGAAGATTCGCGAGCGCGTCGAGCGCCCAGGCGAGGCTCGCGACGTTCTCACCGGTCGCCTGCTCGCGTTCGATGAAACGCGCGAGCAGGGACTCGGCGAGCGCGCGGTCGCCGATCTGCCCAGCGGCTCCGACAGCCTCGCGCACCGCGTTCACGCCGGCATCCGACAGTTCACAGCGTGCTCTCAGCGCGTCGACGAGCGCCCGCTCGTGCCCTGGTTGCCGGCCAACGTGCTCGTACAGATCGAGGACGCGACGATGCGTGGGGTCGATCGCGACGGCGCGTCGCAGGGCGGCCTCGGCCCGATCGAGCTGCGGGTCGATGGCAAGCGCTGCTCGCATCATGTCCACGCCCTCGTCGAACGTCTCGCGTGCCGCCAGGCGCAGGGCAGCCAGGCGATACGTTGCATCGGTGGCGGCTCGCGGTCCGCCCGCTCTCGTTTCGACCTCCACGAGCATCGAGAGGGCGCGGGCCTGTTTCTCGGCGTCCCTCAGGCGATCGAAGACGCGATCCAGCGCGCGGAGGACCTCAGGGGTGCGAAACCCGAGGTCGACCGCGCGTTCGTAAAGCGATGCGGCTCGCGGGTCGTCCCCAAGGTCATGTTCAGCGGCGCCGCCGAGTCGTAGAAGCAGCGCGCAAGCGAGCGGGATGTCGCCAGCTTCAAACGCTCGATCGACGACTGCACCCGTACCATCGATGTAGCGTTTCACCCCGCCCCCACTCGCGCGCGCGAGTGTCAGCGCGGCATCGTGAGCTGTCTCCGAATGCGGCTCGAGCGCGACTGCTCGCAGC
>JALYHX010000429.1 GCA_030776305.1 Myxococcota bacterium | reverse complement strand
GTCGAAGTCATCGCGAATGGGCGTATTGCAGCCGACGGGAACGTCTCCCCGCAGCGCAGCATCGACCTGAGCGCAGATCACCCAGTGCGGACCGACGACCGCTACACCGGGTCGTTCGTCCAGGGGGAGCCGATCGAACTGATGGATCTCATCGCGCAGGGCGTGCAGGGCATCGGGCCAGCCGTGCAGCTCGTTCGCGATATCGAGCCGCGCGTCGCTCGGAGGGACGAGACGCGAGAGCGACGGTACGAGCACCCATGCGTACACCGCGGCAACGATCGCGCCGGACAACGCGCATGACGACGCGACGAGCCGCAACGACGATCGTGCCTCGCGCGCTCGTTTGTTTGCTGGCACGCGCGCCGCGGCGGGAACCAGGGCGAGCAAGACTGGAGCAAGCCAGTGGGGCTCGGCGACGCGACTCCAGAGGCACAAGGGAAGCAAAACAGCCAATGGAACGAAGCAGCACGCCAAGAGGAGCGTGCCCAGCACATCGCCGCGGGAGCGCCACAGGTCGCGCCCTGCACGCCAGGCGAGGACCACGACGAGGGGTGACAGGTACGCGAGCTGCCCCCCGAAGACCGCCGCAGCATTGTGCATAGACATTCCGGCGCCCGCCTGGGAATCGACGAGGCGATGGCGGAGCATCGGCCAACCGCTGTGCGTTTCGAACAAGACGACCGGCGATAGGACCAGGCACCCGGCGGCGAGACCGAGCCATGGCGCCACTGTTCGCGCGTGCGGTCGCGCGGCGCGCGATGCATACGTGATCACCAGGGCGGCCATCAGCATCACGCCGGTCGCCTTCGATGCCGCGGCCACGCCTGCCAGCAGCCCGGCGGCAACGAAATCGGCGGCTGACCGTGCACTCCCGGGCTTCGAACGAAGCGCGTCGGCTGCGGCCGCAAGTGCCCCTGTCCAGGCGAGCGCAAGCAGGAGGTCCGGCGTCAGAGCAAAGAGGCCGATGGCCACTTCGGGCACCAGGGCGAAGACGAGTGCAGCGGCGAACGATCGTCGCCAGCTGGCGCCACAGGATCGGCACGTCAAGGCCATCCCCCACGGCAGCAGCGTAGACACAATCGACGTCACGACGTGCGCCCGCTGCTCGTCCGGTGCAGTCCCTCCGCCGATTGCGCGCGCGACGACGCCGACGAGGCCAGGGTGGTCGAGATACGCGGGCTGCGGGTGCAGCGCATACGCCGCGTAGAGAGCCTCGGAGTCGCCGAATCCGACACGCGATGCGGCGTAAAGCCGGATACCGAGCAGACAGGCCGAGATGCCCATCAGCATCGAGAGCTCGACGTGTCGGTTCGGCGCCGGGCGAGTGAGCATGTCAGACTCGGACGACGCCTGTATGCAACCAAGGCGCGAGCCAACGCGCCACGGACAACGAAGGCGTCAGCGCTGGGCCGAGTGCCGATTTCACCTCGCCGCACGCCTTGACGAGCTCGGCTCGCTGGTCCAGGGCGTTCGCTAGGCGATTGGCGAGTCGGCCCGCCACCACGTCGCGCTGCAGGATTTCGGCAAAGGCGCGCCGTCCGAGCAACACGTTCGGCAGCGCGATGTGGGGAGTCCGGACGAAAAGGCGCGCCGTGAGCTCCGTCGCCAGGCCGACGCGATAGCACACGACGGGGATTGCGTTCGCGAGCGCGGCCTCGAGGGTGACCGTTCCGGACGCGCAAAGGGCAACATCGAACGCGCGCAGGACCTCCATCGCGCCGAGGCAAGGGTCGACATCGAATGTCGAGACGTAACGCGCCTTGCACACCCCCCGGGTCCAGTCCCGCGTCGCGGCGTCGAGGCTCGCCGCCATCAGCACACGAGCATCCACGCTAGCGCGATCCGCGCGGACCCGTTCGTACGCGTCGAGCATGGGAACGAGAAGTCGCCGTACCTCGTGGGGGCGGCTGCCCGGCAGTACAGCGACCGCGGCGGCGAACGGAGTCATTCCGAGGGCCTGTCGCGCGACGCCGCGGTCGAGCGGTGTCGTTTCCATTGCGGGATGGCCGACGTACTGCGCGTCGGCGCCGGCGGCCTGCCAGATCGGCTGCTCGAATGGGAGCATCAACGCCATACCATCGATCCAGCGAGTCAACCCATGTGCGCGCCGCGCGCGCCATGCCCAGACTTGCGGCGCGCCGTACCAGAGGACGCGGACACCCGTCGCGTGGAGCTCCCGCGCGAGCCGCGCGTTGAACTCCGTGTAGTTGACGAGCAACGCCGCACGGGGTCGGCTCGAGCGTGTCGCTCGCACGACCGCTCGCCACGCTCGTAGGATACTACTCGTGCGGGCAGCCGCCTCTCCGATTCCCAGCGCCGTCGACGCCCGCATGTCAGCGACCAAATCCACACCCGCCGCGGCGAGTGCCGGGCCCCCGAGGCCGACTGATCGCACACCATCGAGTCGCGCGATGACGGCGGCCGCCGCCCGGTCGCCCGACGCCTCGCCGGCGACGACGAGCAGGTGGGTCAAAGCGGCTCCCCCCGCGTTCTCATCACCGTGAATTTGCCGGGACTGGCGCGCGCCTACGACGCCACGCGAACCCGGCCGATGCAAGCGCCGCGAAAAAGAACCTCGCGCCGGGTTCGCCGCCGTTCCCGTTCGAGGCGGCGGTACACCCGCTCTTTGGTTGCGGGCATTCCGTCGAAAACCCGTTCCGCGGCTCTTTGTCGCACGGGGTCGCGGCCTTCGATCCGCCGGGGGCAACCGACGGGTCGACGTTGCGCGTTTTGTTCGGTGGATAAATCGAGCACAACCCTGCGACGTCGTCGTCGGTCAGTGTCCGCATCGATGTCGAACCGGAATTGTACTGGGCATACATCGTCGCGGTGCTGACGCTGGAGTGACCCAGCCCGAGGAAGTGACCCATCTCGTGCGTGACGATGCTTTCCAGGTCGTAGCCGCCGAGGGGAACCGGGTCTCCCACGCTCAGCGGGACGGTTCCGTTGATCTCAGTATCGGCGTCGTAGAGTTCGCCCGTGTCGGCTTCGAATGTCACCGTCGTGAGCCCGAGGGTGTTGCTAGCGTCGCTGTACGGCCATTTGTCGTCGCGAAAGACGATGACATGTTGGTTGGGTCCGCCGTAGTGGTTGTATCCGACTTGTCGGCAATTGACGGGCCCGTGGTTGCTGCCAAAGATGCTGACGGCTCCGGTGCCGCCGTCATTCAGCGGACACATCACGCC
>JALYHX010000428.1 GCA_030776305.1 Myxococcota bacterium | reverse complement strand
GGCGCATGTATCCATCGAGGTGAGCGAGCGGTTGCGCGACCTCGCGAACCGCACCCTCTCGGCATTTGCGTTGCGCGACGTCGCAGCGCTCGATTTCCGCGTTGGAGCCAACGATCAAGTCTGGTTTCTGAGCGCGACCGCCATCCCGAGCTTCGATCCAAGCGGCGCGCTCTTCGTCGCCGCGCGCGCGGTCGGCTTCGACTACGACGCGGCCGTCCTCGCCGTCTTGCGCTCGGCGGCCACCCGCCACGACCTCCTCCCCCTCCTCGATGCGACACGCCCCCGGACTTTGAAAGCGCGCCGGGCCGGGCTGCGGGTCGGCCTCGCGTTCAACATGAAGCGCATCGCGTCGGAGGGCGACGACCGTGAAGCCGAATACGACGGCCCGGAGACGATCCAGGCGATCACGGACGCTATCGAGAGCCACGGGCACGTGACCGTACCGCTCGAAGCGACGCCCGACTTTCCACGCGCGCTCATGGCCTCGAACGTCGACGTCGTCTTCAACATCGCCGAGGGGATGGTCGGACGCAGCCGTGAGGGACAGGTGCCAAGCCTCTGCGAGCTGCTCGGCGTCCCCTATACCGGCAGCGACTCCGCGACGCTCTCCATCTGTCTCGACAAGGGGCTCACGAAGCGCGTGCTCGCCGACGTCGACACGCCTGCATTCCAGGTGCTCGTCACCGGTCGCGAGAAGCTCAGGCCCCTGCGATACCCGGTGATCGTGAAACCAAATCAAGAAGGGACGAGCAAGGGGATCACCAAGACCAGCGTGTGCGATGACGAGACCCGCGTCCGGGAGGTCGTACGCGAGCTCATCGAACGCTACGGGCAACCGGCGCTGGTCGAGGAGTACATCGCAGGCCGTGAGCTCACGGTGGGCTTGCTCGGCGAACGCCGGCCGCGCGTGCTTCCGCCCATGGAAGTGGTCTTTCTCACGCAATCGGATCGGCCCGTGTACGACTACGAGTGCAAGCAGCACTGGCAACGACACGTGCGCTATGAGTGTCCGGCCCGGCTGACGAAGAGCGAGCTTCGCGCCGTCGAGCGCGCGTGCCGGAGCACCTTCATGGCCCTCGGCTGTCGTGACGTCGCGCGCGTCGACTTGCGACTGACGGACGATGGGCGCGTCTACGTACTCGAGGTCAATCCGCTCCCGGGACTCACGCCGGACTACAGCGACCTTTGCCTCATCGCGAATGGCGCGAAGATCGACTATCGAACGCTCATCGCCCAAATCCTGAGCGGTGCGATCAAGCGGTGGCAAAACCGCCAACGCATGGGCGAGCGCGCGGACGGGGCGACGAATGCTCCCGTCTCCGGCGACGACGCAAGCGCACCGGTGATCACGGCCCCGAACTGACGTAAGCATGATCCTCCGGTTTTCGCCTGCCCAGTGTCTCTTGCTCGCCATCTGTATGGTGTGCATGCCTCGCGTCGGCTGGGCGCAGACGATGCCTTCGACGGACATTCGCACGTGGCGTCCATCGAGTGACCCCGAAGCCGGGCTGGTGCTCGAGCCCGCGGTCACCCCAGGACCGTGGCAATGGAACGTCGGCCTGTGGGTGAGCTACGCGCAATCACCGGTCGTGTTGCGCGATGCGGCCACGGGAAGGGTCGCGGTGCGCCCACTCCATCACCTACTCGGCGCAGACCTCGTCGCGGGGATTGGCCTCGGCGAGCGAGCCGCCCTCGGCATCGACCTCCCGGTCTTCGTCTGGCAGGACGGCACGTCGTCGCTCCCACCTACGTTCGTCAGCGGCGGCGCCGTACCGACGACAGGTGTGGGGGATATCGCACTCCTCGGCAAGGGGGCGATCGTCTCCAACGATCGACAAGGCGTGCGCGCGGGCTTGGGACTGGCCGCGCTCGGCGCGGTCACCCTCCCATCGGGCAACCGCGCAAGCTTCATGGGCGACGGGTCGCCGACGGTATCGGTTCGACTCCTCGTCGAGTACGCGCTGGTCGTCGGCGCGGCGCGCGCGGCGCTCGGCTACAGAGCACGCACCACCCGCCACACATGGCCGGATGAAGTCGATCGCGTGACCTTCGGCGACGAGATCCCGTGGTCAATCGACGTCGCCCTACGGCCAAAGGCGATCGCGTCGTCCCTCGACTCCGGTGATCGCCAAGAATGGGAGATCGGTCTCCACGGATCGCTTCCCGCCGGTCCGGTGACGCCGTTCGGCCATGGCGCGGCGGCCCTATCGCCCGTTCTTCTCGCTGCTGGCGACCGTATTGTTCTCGGCCACTACCGGGACAACTACTTGCTCTTCGGCGGCGACTTCGGGCTCGACGATGCCGTGGGCGTCCCCGCCTTTCGCGCGGTGGTCTCGTTGGGATGGGCGCCGCGCTCCCACGATCGGGACGCGGACGGCGTTCCGGACGACGTCGACGAGTGTCCTGATTTGCCGGAGGACAAGGACGGCATCCAGGATAACGATGGCTGCCCCGAGGACGACGCCGATGGCGATGGCGTTCCGGACAGCGTCGACGCTTGCCCGCTCGTCCCGGGCGCGGCCAGCGACGACCCAAAGAAGAATGGCTGCCCGCCGGACGCCGCGCACCGCGAGCCAAAGGACAATCGATGACGCGGCCGGCCGCCGTGGGGATTCTCGTCCTCACGCTGGGCGCTTCGGTCGCGACGCCAGGCAACGCGCAACCCCGGTCCAGCCCGGCGTCATCGCCAACATCGGCGGGCAGGGCCGCAGCCGCGTCGGGGCTGCGTGCCCATTTCGGGACGGACATCGCGACGCGGTTGCTGAGATCGGGCGACGCCGACGAACGAGTACGTGGGATGGCTCGGCTCGCCGCGATTCACACGCCGGAGGCGCTCGCCCTGCTCGAACGCACCGCGGGCGCGGCCGTTCCGGGGG
>JALYHX010000427.1 GCA_030776305.1 Myxococcota bacterium | reverse complement strand
TGCCAGCGTTATTGCGATTCAAACCACCCGGTCTGCGTATTCACAAGCACCACCGAGGTGAAGTGCATGCCGGGGTGTGGCTGACCCGGTTATCTTCGCCTGTGGGTCTGCGACTTTGGGTCCCCTTTTGGGGCCCAAGAACGCGATGGTCGCGAGGCGGGTGCTATGCTCGAGCCATGCTGAACCAGACGCCCCCTCAGAGGATGGCCGCTCCACAAGGACGGCCGTATTTCCTTTGGGACACGGACAGGCCCCTGACGGTGTTCCGCGAACCTCTCCGCAATCCCGACGTCGAGGCTGATGCGTCAGGCCAAGCCGGACGACGTCTACACGTTCGTATCCTTCGCGGAGATCGCGGACCTCTGGCCACGGCTGGAGAGGTACCTCGGTAAGAGCCGACCCTGCTGGGCCTGGCTACTGGGCTGGTGGAACGCGCGTGGTGAACGCCGGTAAGCTGACGCCGCTGCAGGTCCGCATCCTGGGGACGCACGCCGAAGTTGCCTTGAGTCGGAGAAGTCGGTTTGACGAAGGAACGCTGGACGTCGTCACTCGAGAGGGGAGAAGTCGTACATGGGATGCGTTGCAAGCTCCACCACGCGAAACGGAGCGACCGCGGAAAGCAGCGTCAGATCGAATCCATACTTCGCAAAGCGATAAATGGGGCGCCAGCGTAGCACGCCAGAATAGGAGGGTATTTGCGAGACCGCTCACCCGAGACCATTGGCACCACGCCCCCGTCGCCAGGGACTGCGAGGCCCAAGAACGCGATCGTCGCGAGACGGATGCTATGCTCGAGGAGCAGCCATGCTGAACCATACGCCCCCACAGAGGATGGTCGATCCACAAGGACGGCCGTATTTCCTTTGGGACACGGACATGCCCCTGGCGGTGTTCCGCGAGCGTCTCCGGCATCCTGACGTCGAGGTTCGCGCTTACCTGGTCGGCAAGCTGATGCGTCAGGCCAAGCCAGACGACGTCTTCACGTTCGTGTCCTTTGCGGAGATCGCTGAACTTTGGCCACAGCTGGAGAGGTACCTCGGTAAGAGCCGGCCCTTCTGGACCTGGCTACTGGGCTGGCGGAACGCGCGTGGTGAGCGCCGGTAAGCTGACGGCGCTGCAGGTCCGCATCCTGGAGACGCTGACCGGGCTCACGCCGCGGTGGACGCTCAGCGGGGGCGGCGCGCTCGCAGGCGTCCACACGCAAGCATCGGACGACCCGCGACCTGGATCTCTTCTACCAGGGACGCCGCGCGCTCGAGCGTCGTTGGTCCTTTCACCGTCAACGGAAATCCCGCCATCGCCCCGGCGAGCGCCCAGAAGCCCCGGTGTAGGCAAGCCGCTGCCGCTCCCTCCTTGCCTGCCTCCCTACTAAGGACGCGCCTCGAACGACGCTAAATCGTCGCCGCGCGTCGCTGGATTTGCGCCACCGTCAGCGTATATTTCTTAATTGGGCGACTCGAGCTCTTGGCCAGGAGTTCCCCGAACGGGCATGATGGCAGACGATAGCGGATCCTCCCGGCAGAGAGCCGAGCCGGCACCAGATTCTATCGCCAGCGACGACCCGCTGGCGGCTCGGGCGGAGGCGCGCGTCGGGACCATGCTGCGCGACAAGTGGCGGCTCGACGTGTTGCTCGGCGTCGGTGGAATGGCCGCGGTCTACGCGGCGACGCATAGAAACGGCAGTCGTGCCGCGGTGAAAATCCTTCATTCCGAGATGTCGAACAATGCCTTCGTGCGCGAGAAGTTCCTTTGGGAGGGCTACATCGCCAACGCCGTCGAACATGACGATGCCGTCAAAGTCATCGACGACGACGTGGCCGAGGACGGATCCCTGTATTTGGTCACCGAGCTCCTGGACGGCGAAACGCTCGAGGAGCGGCGCATTCGTCTGGGCGGTCGGATGCCTCCGAACGAAGTGCTCTTGGCGGTCGATCAACTGCTGGACGTTCTCGCGTCGGCGCACGCGCACGGAATCGTCCATCGCGACCTCAAGCCCGAAAATGTGTTTTTGACGCGCGCGGGACGGATCAAAATACTCGACTTTGGGATCGCGAGGCTTCGTGAGCATTCGTCCAAGAGCAGTTTGACGAGTGGAACGGTCCCGGGGACGCCTGCGTACATGGCGCCAGAGCACGCTCAGGGACTCTTCGAAGAGCTCGACGAGCGCAGTGACATTTGGGCGTGCGGTGCGCTGATGTTCCGCCTGCTTACGAGCCGCGGCGTGCATGATGCTGCCTCGCTGGACGAGGAGCTCTCGAACGCGAGGAGCAGACCCGCGCCGCCTCTGTCTTCGGTTGCTCCGGAGGTGAAGCCCGCCGTCGCAGACGTCGTGGACCGGGCGCTCGGTTTCACGAAGGACATGCGGTGGCCCGATGCCCGTCGGATGCAAGCTGCCGTCCGCCAAGCACATTTCGAGTCGTGCCGTACCCCCATCTCGTCGGCACCCGCGCTCGAAGTGTCCGATCGGGTTCCTGACCGCACACGAGCGCCCGCTCGCGCCCTGGCAGTCGCGGCCCCGTGGGCGCGATCGAGCATCCGACCCGTGT
>JALYHX010000426.1 GCA_030776305.1 Myxococcota bacterium | reverse complement strand
TCGAGGCTCGGGTCGTGGCCGTAGTGACCATGATAAAGGCTCACCGAGCGCACTCCGATGCCCGCTTGGACACGGCTCGAGCGCCACAAGGCAAAGTCGACGTGCGCGCTGCCGTCGAGCTTTTCTTCCCCATGCCGGCTCCGATCCGACTCGAGCGTGTTCGGACCAATTCCGTAAAACACGTGATCGGGTCGGCGTATGGCGGAGAGTCGGAACGTCAACGTGTCTTTCTCGTAGAAGTGGATTCGCTCCGTCAGCGAGCCCGCGAGCCAATCGCTGCTCCAACCCTCGAGATGGAGACGAAAGTCGTTTCCTTTGAAGCCAGCGTCATCCCAGAAGACGTACACGCCGAAGCTTGGATTGAATCCGAAATCGATGAATGCGATGGGTGCAAATCCGGCTTTGTGCTCGGGCCCGAACGTGAAGAAGTTGTAGAGAATGGTCGGAAGGTTCGCTCGTTCGGCCGCGCTCACCACCGCACCCAGCGGGCGACGAATCAAGAACTCGGTCGTGAAGTAAATGGGAGACACAATGATGCGCGGCACCCAGATCGCGACATCGCCCGCTGTCGTCGGGGCGGGACCGCGCCCTTCATAGTCGGGGAGCGGTCGCTTCGGCGAAGGGACTTGTGCGGTCGGGGTGGGTTCTTCCGCCCAAGCGGGCGTACTCCCGAGGAATGCGGCTGCGAGCAACGCCAGGGCGGCGCCATACATTCCGCACACTCTCATGCCGTCACCGTGCGCAGCGGCTGCGCGTCCGGCGCTCCCGACGCACCGATCTTCGCCTTGTACTGGCGTGTCAACAAGACCACGACCGTGAGCCAACAGGTCACCAGGGCAGCGTTGATCATGATGAAATGAACGGTCGCGAAATGCAGCGCGGCACCGATAGCCGTCACGGTAGCGGACAGCAAGTCTCCAGCCCTTACGATGAACGTGTCGATGACGCTCTTTGCCTTGTATTTCGATTCGCGTGACGTCACGAGCCAGAGTGCCTGTCGGGACGTATTCTGCAAAGAGTAATCAAGGCTATTCTCCGCGATCTTCACGATCAGAATGATGGACAGTGCAGGATAAAAAATGAGCGTGCAATACCCGGAGAGAGAGATGATCGGGACCATGAGGAGTGCGAAGCGCACCCCGAGATACTTGATGATGCGCGACACCACGAAGAGCTGCATGACCACGCTCACGACGTTGACCCAGAGAAAGTAGTTCGCCTTGTATTCACCGATGAACCGCTCGGTCCACACGGCGGCGTCCACGCCAGGGGGGAGCTGCACCTTCGCGACTTCGAGCAGCGCGCGATCGAGGATATACTCGCCCGACGTATTCACCCAGTTGAGAACGAACGAAAGCGCCGCGAGGAGCATGAGGTAGCGATCGCGAATCAACATCGCGAACCCGCCACCTTTGCCCAGTGGCTCGTCTTTCCTGGGTTCCTTTTTCGCGTCGTCCTTGCGCTTTTCGCGCGCGTTGACGGTCGCCGTCACGGACAGCGCGAGGAGGAGAAAACCCGCCGCGGCCAGCATCAGACCGAAGGCCCCCACGGTCTTGAAGAGAGCCCGCGCGATTCCTGAGCCCGCGACCGCCCCAACGGTGCTGCCGATGCCAAGAATCGCGAAGAGGCGCTTGCCCTGCTCCGGCCCGTAGATATCCGCGGAAAAGCTCCAGAACTGCGCGATGATCATCATGTTGAAGACGCCGACCCACAAGAAGAACGCGACCCCCAGATGGGGAACGTGTGCTTTGCCTGCGATGAAGAAGAGCACCAGGTTCGACGCAAAGAAGATCGTGACGATCGCGATGAGTCGCATACGCCCCACACGCTCGGCGACCCGACCATAGATGTACGTGGCCGGAATCAGGATGAGCGCCTGGCCAGCCGACGAATAGCTCTTCACCTCGGCGCCGCTCGCGAGGATCAGCGGCTCGCGCGCGGTCTTGAGGAGGTAATAACAGGTGAGCAGCAAAAAAACGTTGAGTGTGAGGAGGACCGCCGTGAGCCCCTCGCCCGCGCGCACTTCGGCGAAGAGCCCCAGCATGCGATCGAGCACGCTTCGCTCTCCGCTTTCACTTTTGGTTGCCATTCACGTTTCCTTCGCCTTGCCGCTCAGGACCCGTGATCCCACACGGCAGCGGTCGTCACGCAGTACTCCTGGCCTGTGCCTCCTCGGTGCAGATACACACCGATGAGTCGAAGACGTTATCGGTTGGCCGGCACATTCGCCAGACCCGCGTGCAAGCGTCGCGTCCGATGGGTGCGACTGTGGCCCGGCGATTCGCTCAGCTCGCCACTTGCCATTTGCACATCCCCGCGATTGCATGGGGTCGCTTCGAGGGGCGTATCATGAACGTTGTTGATCGCGTTGCGAAGGTGACGCAATGCTATGGTCGGGCGCCATGAGTAGCGAGACCTACCACGAGCCGCTTGAACTTCTGTCCGAAGATACCAAGAACATGCACCGCGCCATCGTCTCTCTCAAGGAGGAGCTCGAGGCGGTAGACTGGTACCAGCAGCGGGCCGAGGCGTGCAGCGACGACGAGCTGCGCGCGGTGCTCGTGCACAACAAGAACGAAGAGATCGAGCACGCAATGATGAACCTCGAGTGGATCCGCCGTCACAGCGACGTCTTCGACGGGAACATCAAGAAATACTTGAGCACCAAGGGACCCATCACGGCGATCGAAGGAGGGAAGCCGCACGCGAGCGATCCGCCAGCGAAGCGCGAGTCGTCCGGTTCCTCGCACTCGCTCGGAATCGGTAGCCTCAGAGGCGCGAAGTGATGGGTTTGCTCAAACGCCGCCATGCGCCGATCACCTCCGAAGCGTGGGAACAGATCGACGACGAGGCGAGACGTGTTCTCACGCTGCACCTGGCAGGACGCAAGGTCGTCGATTTCTCGGGCCCGCACGGCTGGACGCTCGGCGCGGTCAATACGGGACGCCTCCAGTTCATCGAGAAGGGGCCGGAGCCCGGCGTGTCACACGCCGTCCGTGAAGTACAGCCACTCGTCGAGATCCGGTCCTCCTTTTCGATGAAGATCCTCGAGCTCGATTACGCGGCGCGCGGGGCGCGCGACCTCGATCTCGATCCAGTCATCGCGGTTGCCGAACGCGTGGCCCGAGCCGAGGACGCGGCGATCTTCCACGGCTTCAAAGAAGCGCGGATCACCGGCATCATCGAGGCGAGCCCGCACACGCCCGTCGACGTCAAGACGAGCCTCGAGTGGCCGCGCGCCGTCGTTGCCGCGAAGGAAGTCCTACGCGCTGCTGGGATGAACGGCCCTTACGCGCTCGCGCTTGGCGTCAAAGCGTACGACGAGCTCGCCTCGGACACCGAAGATGGCTATCCGCTTCGTCACCGCATCGAAGAGAGTCTCACCGAGGGGTCGCTCGTCTGGGCACCGGCCGTGCGGGGCGGCGCGGTCCTCATGTCCGTGCGAGGCGGCGACTACGAGCTCACAGTGGGGCAGGATCTGTCGATCGGTTACGCGGGTCACGATCGCGAGGACGTCGAGCTCTATCTCACCGAGTCTTTCACGTTCCGGGTCCTCGAAGAGAAGGCCGCGATTTTCTTGCGGCGGACGTCAGGGCAGTGATCGGGCTGCGGCCAGTGTTTCAGTGTTGTCGAGCAAGCTTGCAGTTCATGTGGGGGGTTGGGAGGTGGGACCAAAGCATGGTGCTTAGAGCTCGCGGGCAAATCGTTTGGGCCACCGTTGCGGTTGCCACGATGGCGGTTCCTCGGTTCGCTCGTGCCCAGTCGCAGAGTGTAGGGAC
>JALYHX010000425.1 GCA_030776305.1 Myxococcota bacterium | reverse complement strand
GTCCATCTGCGATCCATGTTCCGTTCGTGAGGGCTCCGTCGCGCTTGTTTCCAGAGTGGTCGACGACCACCGTCCCGGCGCCCTCGTCGAAGGTGTAGTGGGCAATCAATCCTCTCGTGAGGTCGCCGAGACCAATGGCGTCGATCGGCCCCCCGGTGCACGCGTTCAACCCGACGAACGCCGTCAGGACGACGGTGATACGAAGGGCCCTGACGCGATCGGCGGCATTCATCATCATAGCCTCCCAACGACCGTGAGGCTCCCCAAGATCGAGGGCCTCCCGCCAACCGTCACAGCTGCATCGAGAAAGCGCACGACCGGGTACGGTTGCGCCACGAATGCATGCGTCTCGAAGTCGAGGTCAAACCTCGGACTGAGACGCACCTGTACGCCCGCCCCCGCGTCGGCCGCAAACGACCACCGCGCGCTTGTCAACCCGACGAACGGTCCGGATCCGGGCTGGCCGGTGACCGTCGCGTGCAATGCACCGGCGCCGACGGACACGATCGGGTGCACCGGCGCGTCGGCCCAAGGCCCGACGACCAGTTCCGCGAATCCGAGTTGCTGACCGACCGTTGCGCTGGCGCCGCTGACGGAGCCAGGCGGAGCGTCGACGCGCGGCTCCGTTCCGAGCCCCGCGACGGTCGCGCGTGCGCTCAATGGACCGACGACCGCCGCACAGATGCGAATGACCCCCAACAGGGCCGGACCCACGCCGCCAAACCCAAGAAGGAGTGCCGTCCCCGCTTCGACAGCCCACATCGATGGCCTCGTCTGGCTCAACGCGTGTGCCGCCCATTGCGTGGCTTTGCGCGCTTCGGCCGGTGGCGGCGTTCCGGATTCCGGCGGCGGACGGGACTCCATGAGCAGTTCGAGGAGACTGGCCCGCAGCAGCTCCACGGCGCGCACCGCAAGCACCTCGGCAAGTCGAGACGTCTCCGGCGCCTGGATGGCCGTCTTCCGGACGACGATCTTGTTGGTCAACCGATCGATAACGCGGAGCACGGCAACGTGAGCGCCGGTGTCGACGAAGACTCCGAGGCTGGCGATGGCACCGACATCCTGCTTGTCGGCACCGGTCGATGCGGCATCCAGGGCGCCGGGCGCATCGACCAAAACCACCTCGAAACCATCCGCGGTCAGCTCCCCTTGAATGCGCGTAAGTGCCTCGGCAATCGCCGCGGACGACACGGGCGGACGGACGAGTGCGATGCGCACGGAATCCGCCAACGCTGGAGAGCATATGGCAGTCGTCATCAAGAGGGCGCCGACCTGCAGCAACGCTCGCAACGGGATGCTCCTCAAGGCGCCCTGCTTGGTGCGTGCCTGCTGAAGAGCATGTGCAACGGAGACGCCCGCCTGCGGGCGCAGCAAGCAGTCGCCCTGGCCGAGACTTTTGGCTCACCTGGCATCGGCCGCTCGCGCGGACAATCACGGCGCCGATAACGAGTCGAATGTGACGAGCAACGGCGACGCTAGGTCGCCGCCACCCGACCGCACCTACCGTTTACCACTTGTTGTTGCGACGACCCGCGTTCCCGCCACCTTGACGGCCCCCGCCGCCACCCCCGCCACCCCCGCCACCGCCGCCACCGCCGCCGAATCCTCCTCCGGCTCGCTGCGGTCGTTCCTCCGCCTCGTTCACCCGAAGGGCGCGCCCGTCCAGCATCACGCCATTCATGGCCGCGATTGCCTTGGCCGCCTCGTGGGCATTGCCCATCGTCACGAAGCCGAAGCCACGCGATTGCCCGCTCTCACGGTCAGTCACGATGTGCACGTCGGTGACGTCGCCAGATGGCGCGAATGCGGCACGCAGCGTTTCGGTCGTCGCGCTGAAGGGAAGATTCCCCACGTAAAGTCGATTGCCCATGGTATTCATCTCTCTCGATGGCGGCTCATCTGGGATGGCGCGCCTGCCGGAGCGCCGAACGCCTTCCATCCAACGAGCCGCCGAGATCGAAGGGACGGTCGCGGTGGATCATCCACCGCGTCACACGTCGCGTCATAAGGCACGTCCAGTCGCGATCCCAGAGTGGAGAGAGCGTGGTGAGCCAGGTAACGTCCGTGAGCAAGATCGAAACTTAGGCGCTCACAACGGCAGACGCAAGCTCGTCGTACCGGCTCTCTAGTCCTCTCCAGCGGACTTGCAACGCCCTGGCCGAGAGTCAAGCCCAGTTCGGCGGCAGTCGGGTTTCGCGACATGCGCTCCGACTACGGGCCGTAGGGGGTCGTGACCAAACGATGACGGTCCGAACGGGGGATCAGGGCTACACACGGCGACAAGCTCATGGCCATCGTCGCCCTCTTCGTTTTTCATTGGCAGGCGTCCGTGTTTTTCCAGACGTTCTTCCAACACCGATACGGCGCGCATCGGATGTACTCGATGAGCAAAGGATGGGAGCGCTTCTTCTATCTCTGCACCTACGTGGCTCAAGGACCGAGCTTTCTCGTGCCACGTGCCTACGGCATTCTCCATCGAATGCACCACGCATTCAGCGACACGCCGAAGGATCCGCACTCGCCGACGAACCACCGGAACGTCTGGACGATGATGCTGTCGACGAAGAAGAAGTACGACGACTTCGCCTACGATCGCGTCCAACCCGAAGCGCGCTTCGACGGTGGTTTGCCGCGTTGGCCGTTCGTCGATCGTCTGAGTCAGACCTGGATGGCGCGCTTCGCGTGGGGCGCGGCTTACACGGTTTTCTATCTCCGGTTCGCCACACATCCCTGGATGTTCGTGCTTCTACCGTTTCACTACATCATGGGGCCGGTCCATGGAGCGATTGTGAACTGGTGCGGCCATCGCTATGGCTACAAGAACTTCGACAATGGCGACCGTTCGCGAAACACTCTTGCGTTTGATTTCGTCACCGCCGGCGAATTGTTTCAAAACAACCATCATAAGTTCGCCATGAGTCCGAACTTTGCCGTTCGGTGGTTCGAGCTCGACCCGACGTATTACGTGATGCGCCTGCTTTCGATCGTGAAAGTGATCGACATGAGCGGAGCCCAAATGGGTCGCCTGCCGGGGACCCCTCGCGGGCCGGCGCCGCAACCCATCCCCGCGCAGCAGGAACGCGGAACGGGTAGCATGGCCTCATGAACGATGCCCTCCGAGCCAGAATCGATACGGCGACTCGCGAAATGGCCCTCGCCGAAACCGAGCTCGGGCGGGTGCTCAAGGAGATGCGGATTGGTTCCCGCGCCGAAAAGACAACGGTGACGGCTGTCGTGGAGGCTGCGCTCGAAAACCTAAAGGCTGCGAGGGTGACCGTCGCCGAGCTCGAGAAGCTTCTCGCCTCCGACGACTGATCGAACGTCGGATCGACGATCTCGCAGAATCGATTGCACGCGAAGAGGAGTCCATCGTGGCAGAGACTTCCAATATGGCGCCCTTGGGATCTCGCTTGCCCCCGATTCGCCTCATGAACGCCACCGACGGTGCACAGGTCGACGTTCAAGCACTGGCTGAGGGAAAGCTCGGCACTCTCGTGATGTTTCTTTGCAACCATTGCCCTTACGTCGTTCATATCCTGCGCGTGCTCGTCTACGCAGCGCACGAGGGACGGGACCGCGGATTCGCCGTCGTGGCGATCAATTCCAACGTCGTACGCACGTAACCACAGGACGGCCCTGAAG
>JALYHX010000424.1 GCA_030776305.1 Myxococcota bacterium | reverse complement strand
GAGATCGTAGATGGCGTTCATCGTCTCGAGCAGCCGCATTCGAGTCGCGTCATCCCATGGCACGAGCAACGACTCGAAGGCGGCGCGCGCCGCCGCGTTGGGGTCTCCCGTTTTGCCCGGAACGGTGTCGGCGTGAACGCCGATCCGTTCTAGCGCTCGCTTTGCTGCGATTTTGCCGCCGACGACGCCGATGGATCCGACGATGCTCGTCTCATCTGCGAAGATGACCGATCCCGCCGAGGCGAGGTAGTAACCGCCGCTGGCCGCCATGTCACCCACACTCACGACGACCGGCTTCTTGGCGCGCACGCGCATCAGCTCATGCCAGAGGAGGTCGCTCGCGAGCGCGCTGCCACCGGGTGAATCGACCCTCAAGACGACGGCCTTGACATCATCGTCCTTCTCGATGCGCAGGAGCGTGGACACCAAACGTCGTTCGACGATGCCGGTTGCACCCAAGAGGCCGCCCCCATCCATCGAGATCGCACCGACCGCACGGACGACCACGACCGGCGCCTCGCCACTGAATGACTGCCCTGCGAGCACGCGCAGAACGCTCCCCAGGCCGTCTCCGCCGTTTGCCTCCGAGCTCGTGCCGAGCCGCACTTCCACGCGGGCGGCGTGTGTCTCTTTCTGGATGGCCGAGCGGGCGTCGTCGAAGTAACCGACCTCGTCGACAAGACCGCGCTCCTTGGCCGTCGGGGCCCCGTAGGGCCCATCTTCGGGGAATGCCTGTCCGACCCGCGACCGCCCTGTGCGGATGCCGTCCAGCCACGCGGCTCGGATATCCACGAGGGCTGTTTGGAGCGACGCGAGAGCCTCCGGACTCGGTCCGTCGCGCGTGAACGGTTCCTCGGCCCCCTTGTACTTTCCGACTTGGAGGAAATCGACGTCGAGCCCCAGCTCATCGGCGAGTAGCTTGTGGAAGTAAACCAATTGCGCGGCGATTCCGACGGCATCGACGGTCCCGCCGGGCGACACCCAGATGCGTTTGCAGCCACGCGCGACGATATACATCGTCGCGTTACCAAGGTCGTCCGAGTGACACCAGACGGGTAACTTGTCGCCGACACGCTGAAGCATCGCGCCAATTTCGGTCGCGCGGGCCAAGCCGATGCTTGCCGTGCCGAGCCGCACGAGCACGCCACGGACGTGCGGGTCGCGGCGGAGGAGTTCCACCTGGCTCACCAGGTCCTCGAGCGAAGAACCCTTGGAGGGCAGGCCCAGAAAACCGGTCGGCGCCTGTTCCGGTACGCCTTCGGACAGATCGAGAACCACGATCGTCGGCCCGTTGCGCGGCTCGTCGTGAGATGGATCCACCGAGCTGACGCGCGGTCGACCTTCACACGCGATGGTTAGGCCCGCCAGGAGCAGCAGCGCGAAAGCGAGCATGCGTCGCATCAGATTCCATCGCCGGGATCGTACGGCTTGCCGGTCGACGTTGCCGTCGGGGTGGCGGCCGGCGACGGTTGCGACTCGGAGCGTTCCTTGACGTACGACGGGTAGGTCCCGTCCGGGAAGCGGTCGGCAATGTTCTTGTACGAGCGCCGCGCGCTCGCATGGTCGCCGCTCGCCCACTGGGTGTCAGCGATTCCTAGCAAAGCGGGCAAATACGAAGGATTGACGGCGAGCGCGCGCTTGTACGCGCCGATCGCCCCCAGGGTGTCGCCTTGCGCGCGATCAACGTCGCCGATGCCGGCCAGCGCCTCGGAGTCGTCCGCGTTGCGCGAGACGAGTGCCTCATAGATGCGGTGCGCGCGGTTCCAATCACCCTTCTTGATCGCCAGCAGCGCTGCATGCATCGCGCTCGCCTGCTCCGACGGGACGCCCTCTACCCCGACCGGCCCGCCCGCCGGCGTTGGCGGTGGCCGGGCCGTGCTTGCCGCGACGCGTTCCGTCGGAACCTTGGGAGGGGGTGCCTTCTCGATGAACGCGTGCAAGTTGGGCAAGGACGGATACGGACGCGCGAGGCCATCCAGCTTGCCGAGCTCCGCCTTGGCGCCGGCTACGTCTCCCGACCTCGCCAGCGCGTACACGAGCGC
>JALYHX010000423.1 GCA_030776305.1 Myxococcota bacterium | reverse complement strand
ATCGCTGATCGCGTCACGTTCGCGCCGATGACGCGCGGCGAAGCGATCGCGTGGCTCCGTGACTTGGCACGAGAGCTCCTCACGGGGTCGCATGCGTATTTCTTTCCATCGGAGGCGGTGTTCCTCTGGCACGCCAAAAGCCTCGAGGATTCCGTCACCGCGTGCGTGGAGGCCGCTCGAGACAGGCTGCGAGACGACGATGGACCATTGGCCCTCCGATCTGCCTACGGTCCAGTCCCTCGGCCGCAAGAGTATCCCGCTCCGGACGAGTCGACCGCGCGCGCGATGATCGCGCGTCGCTTCGGAGCGCTCTTCGAAAGACGCGGGGGTGAACCGTGACCGCCGACTACGTCGTGCGCGCGGACGTGCTCCGCAGCATCCCGCTCGACCGAAGCGCCATCATCGAGGCATCCGCCGGGACGGGCAAGACTTTCACGCTGGAACACCTCGTCGTGGACCTGCTTCTGACGAGAGGCGTGACGCTCGATCAGGTGCTCGTGGTCACGTTCACGGAAAAGGCGAGCAATGAGCTTCGGCTGCGTTTGCGGACCAAGCTCGAGGAGCTCGGATCCGGCCGTGGCGAGAAGTTGAGCGACGCCGCGGCGAAAGAGGCGAACTTCTGGGCGATCGATGACGTCGCAAAACAGCGGCTGGAGCTGGCGCAGCGTGCGTTCGACGCAGCGACCATCACGACGATCCATGCATTCTGCCAGCGCGTTCTTCGTGAGAACGCATTTGCGAGCGGTCGCATGTTTCGAGAGCAGCAAGTCGATGGACGGGACGCCTTCGCTCGGGCCATGCGAGAATCGCTCCGGCGCGACATCACCCGCGACGACGGCCGTGCGCGCTGGCTCGAGGCGGCCTTGCGCAATGGGTGGTCGATCGACCGCATCGAGCAACTGCTTTGGGATTGTTTGGAGTCGCGAGGCGAGCTCAGGCCATCGCTCGATCTGCAGGCCCTCGAGCACGCTCTCGAGGCGTTTCCGATTGAGGACGCCCGCTCGGGCGGTGGCGTCTCCGAGATGTGCAGATGGGGCATGCATCCGAGCACTGCGAAGACGGTCGCTCGGCGACTCCGCGATCTGGCAGGAGTCGTGGAAAGGGCCCACAGCAGCGGGAGCATTCCCGCCTATCTCATCGAAGCTCAGGAAGTAGGCCTCCCTTATCTCTTCGAAAAGTTGCCGGTGTCCGAGAACTCGTCCGGCCCTGCCGCGCGCCTCTGCGGAGCGGCTGCACGGCTCGTACGATCCACTCCGACGTTCTCGGCCGGCCTTGCGCAAATGTTGCTTCCCGTCGTGCGGCGGGAGCTCGCCCGCCGCAAGCGCGAAGCTGGGCAATACGACTTCGACGATATGCTCGGACTCGTCGACGAAGCGCTGCACGGGCCCCGGGCCGGCCCGCTGGCCAGAGAGTTGCGCGAGAGATGGCGCTACGTGCTCATCGATGAGTTCCAGGATACGGACGAGACGCAGTGGTCGATCTTCCGGCGAGCGTTCTTCGAGGGTCCGAACCGCAGCGTCCTTTATCTCGTCGGGGATCCGAAGCAATCGATTTACCGATTCCGCGGCGCCGACGTGGATACCTACCTTCGCGCGCGTGACGAGGTCGTTGCGGCGGGTGGGACGCGCGTGGCGCTGAACCGCAACTACCGGTCGACCTCCGCTCTCGTCTCGGCGTGCAACGCGATCTTCGACCAGAACGCCGGAAGCCCCATTTTCACGGGGAGCTTGCAGTACTCCTCGGTGACGTGCGGTCGTCCGGACCGGACGCTCGTCGACGGCGATGGGCGCGCGCTGTCGCCCGTCGTCGTGATGCGCTTTGCCGCGCCGGATGCGGAGGCGCTCTCGACGCTCGGGCCGTGGATGGCGCGCGAGATTCGCACGATCACCGATCCGTCTCGCCCTTGGCGGCTCGACGGATGTGCCCTCGGTCATGGCGACGTGTACGTGCTCACGCGCACTGCGCGCGAAGGCCGCGCGATAGGCGTTGCGCTTCGCGCCGCGCGCATACCGTACGCGTTCTACAAGCAGGATGGGCTCTTCCAGACGAACGAGGCGCGGGAAGTGCGCACGTTGCTCGTTGCGATCGAAGACCCGAGCAATCGCGCGCGTCGCCTCGCTTCGTGGCTTACACCCTTTTTCGGCTTGCCGCTGACGACCATCGAACGTGCCCGCGACCTTCCGAGCAACCACCCACTCGTCTCCCGACTCCATGCGTGGAAGTCACTCGCCGACCTGCGCGACTTCGAACGGCTATTCGAGAACATCGTCCAAAGCTCTGGGGTCGTTCGCCGACAGATCTTCTTCGCGGACGGAGAACGCGAACTGACGAACTACCTACACATCTTCGAGCTCTTGCTCGAACACGCACATCGCTGTCATGCGACGCTGCGCGATCTCGTGCGCGAACTGTCCGGGCTGATCACGGGTTCGCGCCTTCCTCTCGATCTGGAAGGCAACGTACAGCGACTCGAGAGCGAGCGGCGAGCCGTCCAGATCATGACCATCCACAAATCAAAGGGACTCGAGGCCCCGATTGTGTTCGTCGTCGGTGGCTTCTCGCATCAGCGCGGGGACGAAGTCCGCGTCTACCACGAAAATGGCAAGCGAATGGCATGGATTGGCCAGGTGAGCGACCCGCAAGTCGATGTGCAGGCAAAGGCCGAGGAGCGCGAAGAGGAACAGCGACTCATGTACGTCGCGTTGACGCGCGCGAAAGGTCGCCTGTACCTGCCGGGCGCGCGCGGAGAAGCGAAGACAATGCGCGGACCGTACAATGTCATCAATCGTCGCGTCGCGGAGATCGCGGGTTGCGGGGATCCAATCATGTCGGTGCAAGAGGTCTTCGCGCCCGATGGGTCGACGGCCGTGCCTCCCGGCGACCGCCACGGTGGCTGGCGTCCCGAGGTGCTGCTCCTGCGAGACGACGGCGACAGCGCGAAGCTCGCGGAGCTTCGCAGACGACGTGCAGGGCCATTCATGACGTCCTATACGCGCATGAAAGGTGAGAGCCTCGCCACTCCGCCGACAACGCGGGGTATACTGCACGTCGACCGACGGCCGCAGACCGAATTGCGCGGCGCCCGAGCGTCGGGCGTTTTTCTCCATGAAGTGCTCGAGCGCGTGCCGCTTGCCTCATTCGGTCGCGGTACCGGGAATTTCGACGCATGGCGATCACGGCTCGACGTGTCGTCGCTGTTCCAAGAGGCGCTCGCGGCGCACCGGATCGACAGCGAGCAGCGTGATCATGCCGAGCGACTCGTGTGGACGGCATACACGACGTCGTTCCCACTTCCGCGCGGCGCGCAGGTCGACGGGGTGGCCAGCGTGCCCCGCGTAGTTCGCGAGATGGGCTTCGTCTTTCCAATGCTCAACGCCCAGGCAGCGGCTTCGTCTGGGGGGGTGCGCGGTTATGTGCGCGGATCGATCGACGTTGCTTTCGAGCGAGACGGGTTAACCTACTTCATCGATTGGAAGAGCGACTCACTCGCGACGTATTCGTTCGCCACTCTCGACGAATACGTCACCGCCCAGTACCTACCCCAGGCGCGACTTTACGCCGTTGCGATTGTGAAGCTTCTTGGGATACGCACACGAGAAGAGCATGATGCGCGGTTCGGAGGAATGCTCTACTGCTTCTTGCGCGGGCTGGACGGGCGTGGAGAAGGTGTCTGGTCCATGCGTCCCACTTGGGACGAGGTATTGGCATGGGAGAAGGCACTCCGCGGACCCCGCCGCCGGCTGGGCGAGCCACCACCATGATACCGCTTGCGCCGATGGGTACCGCAAGTGAGAGGTTCTTGCGGGCTCGGGATGGTACGCGCGACGAAGGTCCGACGTATCCGGCATGCGGCGACGAGGGCGATTTCGAGCCGATGTATCTCGGATGGGAAATCGCTCGTTGTGCAACGGGATTGACTCGCGACGAGAGCCGCGCAGTCGCAGCCCTTGTGGCCGCCTGTATCGTCGCGGTGCGCGCGGGAAGCACGCGTCTGCCAATCGACGAAGCGCGCTTGGGCACAGCGCTGACACCACTCGGTGCCGCAGACTCGGTCCCTTTGCTGCGATCGATTCTCGCCCGCGCGCGCGCTGGTCAGCCCGCTGACCCGGTATCCGCGGTGTTTGGCGCACCAGACGAACGCAAGCCGCTCGTTCTCGACGGCGAGTGGCTCTACCCCGAGCGAATGCGCGCCCTCGAGGTGCGCTTTTGCGCTCGAGTCCGCGATCGTCTTGCACGAGCGGCGCCGACGCGTGACCCACGACTCCTGGCC
>JALYHX010000422.1 GCA_030776305.1 Myxococcota bacterium | reverse complement strand
ACCCATCGACGTTACCGTCGATGTAGTTGCCGCTGCTGAAGATCGGCTGGTTACTGACCTGAAAGAAGGCGTTGGATGGACTCGACGTCGCCGGTCCAGCGATGAAGTAGTTGCTGACGATGTCGTGTGAGAACGTCCCCGCTGTGTTCCCGGCGGTGTATCCCGCCTGATAGTCGTAAACGACGTTGTTGGCGTATTGCGTGTTGCCCTTCGCCAATGGGCAACGGTTGTGGGCGTTGGCGAAGAGGTTGCCGTACCAGGTATACGGGCCGCCCTCGGTATGCGCAGCGAATTGCTGACCGATAGGATTCGCGTCGATCGAGTACTGAACGGTGACGTTCATTGCGCCGACCGAGTCCAGGTTGTTCCACTGGGCGAACTCGATCGAAATGTGGTCGAAAATCATCGTGCTGGAGGCCGCGAGATTGATCCCACTCCTTTTGAATGCGGGATCGGATCCGGTGCACGTGGTGCACCCCTGGCGAAAACGAACGTAGCGGACGATCGCGTTCGAATGGCTCGAAAAAGAGACTTCACTACCAACGAACCCCACTCCGTCGCCCGGTGAAGTCTGGCCCGCGATCGTGATGTTGTTGCTCACCGAGACGGGCGAGTTCAAGGCGATGTATCCACCGACGTCGAAGACCACGATGCGGTTGGTCGCGCTGACGGCATCGCGGAAGGAACCTGGTCCCGTGTCGCTCACATTGGTGACGTGAACCACGGTGCCACCCCGTCCGCCTGTCGCGATCCGACCGAATCCAAGGGCACCGGGGAACGCATAGGCGGGTCCTGCGGGTCCGGTCGCGTCCGTGGAAGCCGACCCATCCCACGGTGGCGTGGTCGGCGCATCGCCCGCACCATCTGCGGCGGCGATGATCGATCCGCGGTTCGCGTCGTTCTGCGGAGACGCTTCGGGGGCGCCTCCCCCGTTCGAGTCCGAGCCAGCGGAAGCATCGGGAACGCCCGGCGCCGCGTCGAAGGCTCCGCCACTCGACGAAGCTCCACCTTCGTCTCCGGTACCGCGTGTTCCAACGTCCGGGTTTGGGCTATTACCGCCGCACGCGGTCAGCGCGAAGAGCGTTACAAGCTGGGCCACGCGCCGCGCGGTCATTTGCCACGAGCGCAATCTTCCTCTCACTAGCGCCTCCCAATGCGTAGCTTGAATCAGATAGATGCCGCGCGGGACAAGATTCAATCACGGCAACACAGTGTTTCGCGGCGACTGAAGTTTTGTAAGCCCGCTGTGAGCGCTCACCATTTCTCGACGGGTGCCGTCCAATCCCGACGCTCGTTTTCCTGTGCTACGGACACTATTGCGCTTGATAGGATCAAACGATCCGTGGAGTGATACCCATGACGTTTCGGATTCGACACCGCTTTCCCGCGGTCGTCGCTGGAATTGCCGGCCTTTTTCTTACGATTCCAACTGGATGCTCGAGCGGTTCGAGCGGAACGGTTGCCACTCCAGGGGCTTCCTCGGGCTCTTCAGGGGGAAGCAGCTCGGGGAGCGGAAATCCAGCGGGCAGCGGGTCCGGAGCCTTCGATGAAGGAGGGCTCTCTGGTTCGAGTGGAAGTGGAAGCGGTGCGCCAGGCGGTTCGTCCGGAGGTTCGTCCCCGGATAGCGGCGCCCCATCGACGGCTCCCCTGGACGGAGCCGCGGATGCGGATGCGGCTGCGAATATCACCGACATGGAAGCCGGGCCCGCGGCGGACGGGTACGCGGGCTCCGGCGGGGATGCTGCGGTTCCATTGAATCCGTCTTTGCTGAGCGACTGCACTGGAACGGCGCCGATCGTCTGCACGATTCCCACGCCAAATGGCAATTATGATGTCACCGCCGAGATAGGGAGTTCGACGGCAGCGTCCACGACGCGCACCCAGGCCGAGACCTGGCGCATCGAGCAACAGCCGACGATGAGCGCGGCGGGCATATTTTCGCAGATAACGTTCACCGTGAACGTCCGAGCGGAAATGCATGGCACCTATTCCGCACCGGGGGGAGTGCTCAATCTACTCTTCGACGGCGCCGCGCCCGCGCTGCACGGCCTTGGCTTTGCGCCCGCGCCGGGAGCGGTCACTGTCTTCCTCGCTGGGGATTCCACGGTTTGCGACTGGGATCCATCGGCGTCCAATGCCATTACACCGCCGACTCCGTCGATCGAACGCGGATGGGCGCAGGAGTTGTCGCAGTATCTGAGGCCAGGCGTCGCGGTGGCCAATTACGCAGTCTCTGGGCAGACAGCCGCCGGCTTTTATGGATCCTACTTTCCGCCGGCGCGCGCCGCCATGAAAGCGGGCGACTACTTGTTCATCCAGTTTGGCCACAACGATCAGAAAAACGCGGCGAACATTGCAAGTTACAAGTCGGACTTGACGAACTACATAAACGACGCGCGGTCCAAGATGGTCACGCCCGTAGTGTTCACGCCAGTCGCTCGGGGGACAGGAACGAACTTCGCCGGCTTGGATCAGCAAGCCCGAGACGTCGCCGCAGCGCAAAAAGTCGCGCTGATCGACCTCACGAACTTGTCGTGGGCGTATTACATGACCCTGGTCGACAAGACGGTCTTGTTCGTTCCGGGTCAGCAAACGCATTTCTCCGAATCGGGCGCCACTCAGGTCGCCGGGATCGTGGCCCAGGCGCTCAAGACTTCAGGACTTGGTTTGGCGACATTCATCAAATGACGATGAAGCGCGCTCGGCAGGGCATCCCGCCCCGCCCGTGGCGTTATTGCGTTCTGGGCCATGCGCGAGCACGTTGGAACGCGGCTAGAACGCTGGCACGTTTCGTGTAGTCTTTCAAAGCATGAAGCTCATCCACTTCAAGGT
>JALYHX010000421.1 GCA_030776305.1 Myxococcota bacterium | reverse complement strand
GGCCTCAAACGGGAAGACGTCTTCGCCCAGCGCGCCAAGGCGAAGGAGGAGCTCGATCGGATCGTTCAGCTGGCCGATGCGGATCTGGCCGCCTGTCTTCACGACGACTTGCGGTCGCTCGTCACGGCGTATGAAGCATTGAAGACCCGTGCGGGCAAACTCGATTTTCTCGATCTGCTGCTTCGCGTGCGGAATCTCATCCGCGACGACCGCGCGGTTCGCAACGAGCTTCAGGCGCGCTTCACGCACATCCTCGTCGACGAATTCCAGGACACGGATCCCTTGCAGGCGGAGATCCTCCTTCTGCTCGCGGCGGACGACGGGGCGGAGGTCGACTTCCGCGCGGCTCGGCCAATCGCGGGGAAGATCTTCGTCGTCGGGGATCCGAAACAATCCATCTACCGATTCCGGCGCGCGGACGTCACACTCTACGAGACGACCAAGCGCCGTCTCGTCGCGAACGGCGCGAAGCTCCTCAGACTCTCGACGAGCTTTCGCGGTGTGCCGTCGATCCAGGCGGCCATCAATGCAGCGTTCGCGCCTCTCATGAAGGGGAGCGACGAGGGCAGCCAAGCGGAGTACGTGCCGCTCGAACCGTTTCGGGACGAGCCGACAGGCCAGCCCACGGTGATCGCGTTGCCCGTCCCGCGGCCGTACTCCGATTGGGGACAGGTCGTCGGCTACAAGGTCGAGGATTCCCTGCCGGACGCTGTCGGTGCCTTCGTCGACTGGCTGATTCGCAAGAGCGGATGGACCGTCACCGAGCGCGAGCGCCCCACGGAGCGGGTCGCGCTCGAGGCGCGGCACGTGTGCCTGCTCTTCCGACGCTTCGTCAACTTTGGCCAGGACGTCACCCGGCCCTATGTGCGGGCGCTTGAAGCGCGACAAATTCCGCACGTGCTCGTCGGAGGTCGGTCCTTTCACAAGCGCGAGGAAGTGCTTGCGCTACGAAACGCTCTCACTGCAATCGAATGGCCGGATGACGAGCTCAGCGTGTTCGCGACGATGCGAGGGCCGTTCTTCGCGCTGGGCGACGATGCGCTCCTGGCCTATCGCCACGTGAACGGCAGTCTTCATCCGTTCAAGCGACCGGACGACGGGCAGCAGGACGATCTCACAAAGCCAGTGCAGGAGGCATTGGAAGTGCTCCGTCGGTTGCATGTCGGTCGCAACCGGCTGCCGATCGCCGACACCGTGGCGCAACTCCTCGACGCGACCCGCGCGCATGCCGGAGTCGCAATCTGGCCAACGGGCGAGCAGGCGCTGGCCAATCTGCTGCGCGTGCTCGATCAGGCGCGGCGCTTCGAGGCGGCGGGAGCGACCTCGTTCCGCGCCTTCGTCCAGCGGCTCGACGAAGAAGCCGACCGGGGCGCGGCCGCGGAGGCGCCGGTGGTCGAAGAAGGCACGGACGGGGTGCGCATGATGACCGTGCACAAGGCCAAGGGACTCGAGTTTCCCGTGGTCGTCCTCGTGGATCCGACCTGTCCCGCCATCCAGCAGGAGCCCTCGCGCTACATCGACGGGGAGGCGCGGCTGTGGGTCACGCCGCTCGCGGGTTGCGGCCCGGCGGAGCTTGCAGAGCATCGGGACGCAGTGCTCCGGCACGACGCCGAGGAGGCGGTGCGTCTCGCGTACGTCGCGGCGACACGGGCCCGAGAGATCCTTGTCGTGCCGACCGTCGGCGACGAGCCCATCGCCGGATGGGTGGAGGCATTCAATCCGGTGTTCTATCCGGCGGCGCGCCGGGATGCGAAGTGGGCACCTGGGTGCCCACGCTTCGGCGACGACAGCGTCCTTGAGAGGCCGGCGCGGGCGAACCGGCACTCCGAGAGCTCGGTGAGGCCTGGTCTGCACGTCGCGCGATCGGGGACCTATGGCATCGTTTGGTGGGATCCGCTGGCTCTCGAGCTCGACAAGCAAGAGGAAGCGGGGCTGAGGCAGCAGCGGATTCTCGCTGCGGATGCGAATGGCGCAGCCGTCGAGCAGGGACACCGCGGTCACAGCGAATGGCAATCACGGCGAGCGAGTCTGCTCGAGCGCGGGGGTGCGCCGACACTTCGCATTCGCACCGTGACAGGCGGCGAAGACGTTGCGCCGCAGACATCCGACGTGGTCGTCACGGTGGAGAAGACGAGCGTCTCGGGAAAAGCGCGGCCGCATGGATCGCGTTTCGGCACACTGGTCCACGCGGTTCTTGCGAGAGTTCCGCTCGACTCGAGCGATGCACAGGTGAGGACGATTGTACGTACGTACGGTCAGATGTTGTCGTCGACGGCCGATGAGATCGTCGCGGCCGCAGAGGCAGTCGGAGGAGCGCTCCGTCATCCTGTGATGCGGGCCGCTCATGCAGCGGGCGAGGCATGTCGTCGCGAAGCGCCAGTGCTGTTGAGAGAGGCGGACGGAGCGCTCGTCGAGGGGGTCCTTGATCTGGCATTTCGTGTCACCGATGAACCAAGCGGGCCGGCTTGGGTGGTCGTCGACTACAAGACGGACGCCGAGGTGGCTGCGCGACAGGCGGAATACGAGAATCAAATCCGGCTCTACGCAAGAGCGGTAACCGGGGCGACAGGGGAACGGGCGAGGGGGGTTCTACTGCGGGTGTAGAAGTGCCGTGAGTGCAGTTCATGGCCCGTACCGTAGCGTCGCAGTCGTCCCAAAGCGCCCGGCGTTTCACCTTACTGCGCGATGCCGAGGCGCTCCCCGCGCCGGCGGAACCCCTCGATTTCACCGGGGTACATTTGAAGTGGCTCGTGAAAGCGCATCGCGACGCGCCTCAGCCAAGGCCCTGCGTGGCCTGGTGCCAGCTCCTCGACGCGAACGACGAGGCCAGACACCACCCGGGGGGTCTCCTCGTCTTCGTTCGCCGGGAGATGCAGCGACAATTCGTCGTCGACAGCCACCTTGGTCGTGCGCACGAGGAGCAGCGTTCCCGATTCGCTGAGGTCGTGCACCAGCGCCGGGCGCTGTTCGCCGTCGGGGCGCTGGATCGACGCCATCGCCCAAGCCAGGTGACGATCACCGGTTCGTCGGTTCGATGAAGAGGGAGAGGGGTCGGTATCCGACATGTCGCGGATCCTACCCTAGCGTGATTCAATGGATGTTCCAATGTCGCCAGATAGAGACAACGCCTGGTCGAAAGACGCTGTGCGTCAAGGGCGCGAACGCTTAGCGACAAAGACCCCCGAGGGTCGGCGCGTCGAGCTTCAGTGTGCTCACCGGGAGGTCGAGCGCTGACACGTCGCTTGCGATGATGCCGCCGTACGAGATCGAATAGACGTAGTTCCCGATGAACACGCCGCGGCGCACGGCGCCGTCGAAGTACCCACCGCAGTAGCCGTAGTTCCCGTTCGGCAGCGGAGCGAGCAGCGGACTGTGGCTGACCGAGCCCACCTTCGCGATCCCCTCGGCGACGCCGATCTTGAACACTTCGAGCGTGCTGGACGGCCCATAACTCCCATACGTGCCCTGGTGTACGTAGGGGAACGCGAGCAGCTTCTTGTCGTCGAAGTACGTGAACGCCTTGTGGTTGTCCATCGCCTCGGTCGTCGCGTACTCGCCGCCGTCGTAGACGTACTTGTATTGAAGCGCCGGGGCGAGCGGGTCGGTGACGTCGAAGACCTGGATCGCGATGCCCAACCAGTAGCTTCCGTTGTGTTGGTGACCGGTCGAGTCAGTCTCGCGTCCGATCGTGAGGAGGTGCGTGTCGTCGAGCGGGTGGATGTACGTGCTGAAGCCGGGAATCTGCACCTGCCCGAGGACGCGTGGCTTGCGCGGATCCGCAACGTCGACGACGAAGAGTGGGTCGGTGACATGCCACGTGACGACGTACGCCTTGTCGCCGACATAGCGCGTTGCATAGAGCTGCTCGCCTGGAGCGATCTCGCCCGCGTCCCCCGTGATCGAAAGTGCGCCGCGGTCGTTCGCCAGGACGAAGACGTGGCTCACTTCGTTCGGCTTTCCGTCGGCGCGCGGTGGCCCGCTCCGCTGCTCGGTCGTCGTGACGCGCACGAAGCCCGCTTTTTCGTCGATAGAGAACTGGTTCTTCACGTCGCCTGGCACGGTTCCGGATGCGGTGTAACGCGCGATTGTCGGGTCGGATGCGATGTCGAAAAGGTGCAGGTGCGTGTAATCGAGGGTCTCGACGGGGTTCGATGGCGGCGCCACCCCTGGGACGGTTGCCCCGGATGGGGCGTTGAACGCGTACGCGCGCTGCATCGTCCAAGGATCTACATACGCCTTGCTCGCGAGAACGAGCGCACCCAGGTTGCCATAGACCGTCGAGACCGAGCCGACGATCGCCGTCGCGCGCGGCGGCTGGTCCGGCAAGTTGAGGTCGAGACTCTCGATCTGCGTCATGCCGAAGTCGGTCGTCCCCGCGGTGGGGACATAGAAGTCTCCGCATGCCGTCGGGTTGACGTCGATCTGTGCGCCGTTCTTCGTGAACGCCAAAGGGATCCAGTCGGCATACGTCGTAGCCGCGATGAGACCTTCGTTGGTCGTCCGCAGCGCTTCCCAGGCAGCGATCTCGTCGCGCTGCGTTGGCGGCGTGTACTGGCTCGAGCCGTTGGCCCCCGTCGTGGTCCGCCCCGGAGGAAACACCGGCGAGTACACGAGAGCAGGGCCATGAGCGCCGCCTGTGAGGATCGCCCGGAC
>JALYHX010000420.1 GCA_030776305.1 Myxococcota bacterium | reverse complement strand
GTAGTATTCCTCGGCCGGTCGCCGACGGCATCGCTCGTTGTCGACGAAAACCACCGGCGGCTCCGTCTCCCTAGACGCGATCGCGAAGAGATCCGGCGAACACCCCGCCTCATTGGTGCCCGCTCGCGAAGGCCGCAATGGAGTCGAGCGGCACGCCTGCGTATTGGGTGAAGAGGTCATTGTGATGCCCACCAGCGATGAGACGAAGATGCGCGCCCGCAATCGCCACCGCGACAGCGCGGCCCATGGCGACCGGGATCACCTCGTCGGCATCGCCATGAACGACCAACGTCGGTGTGTGGATCTCGCCCGCCTTCGAGAGGGTGTCGAACTTGTCCGGACAGAGCCATGCAGACGGCAGGAAAGGCACGACCCTGCGTGCCATCGCCGAAATCGACGTATACGGGCTCACGAGGACGAGCGCCGCCGCCCTTCCCCGTCGCGCCATCTCCGCCGCAACGCCGGTGCCGAGCGACATCCCCATCACGACGATACGCTCGCGCCCGATTCCCTGTGCTTCGAGGGCATCGAGCACCGCGATGGCATCGCAATAGAGTCCCTGCTCGCCAGGAGTACCGGCACCACGAGAAACACCGTAGCCCCGGTACTCCGCGAGGAGGACACCGAAACCGCGATGGCTCAGATCGAGGGCCAAGTCGATGCCGCGCGCAATCGTCTCGCCGTTGCCATGAAAAATGACAATGACGCGTTGGGTTTCGTCTGCCGCGGGGAATTGGAGGGCCCAGACGGTGGTGCCGTCCTGCGCGCGCGTCGAGAGGAGCTTTGCACCGGCAGGTGGAATCGGCGGCGGGTCATCGGGTGCGGGATACAGGACAAGACGGTACCCAAGGCGCGCCGTCACGCAGAGAGCGACATAGGCGATGATGGCGGTGGCAATCACGCGTGTCATGGGACGTGGCCGCGACGGACAACCGCGAGGATGATTCTCATGAGCCTAGCGCCTCTGAGGCCGCACATGTACGGACGAGACGTCGCGGCTCCTGCCGTCCGTCGCGACGGTCCCCGGGCGAGACACCGATCGGCGGATTCGGATCGCGAGGCCCGTTGACCTCGATTCCCTTCGCCGGCGAACGCGTCGCATGGTGGGCCGCCTTCCGCCATCGTGACTTCAATCTGTTTCAGGCAGCACGCCTCGCATCGGTGCTCGGGACGCAGATGCAGAGCGTCGCCATCGGTTGGCAAATCTACGCCATCACCGGGCGGCCTCTCGACCTGGGTTGGGTGGGTCTCGCGCAGTTTCTGCCGTCCGCGTGCTTGTCCCTTCCCGCCGGACAAATGGCGGATCGATTCGAGCGGCGCGGCATCCTGATGACGTGCCACGCTGCGACCGCAACGCTATCCGTTGCGCTCTGGGTGATCGCCCGCGGCCCGACGCCCCATCTCGCGGCGATCTACACGGTGCTCGTCGGCCTGGGCGTGGCCCGCGCCTTCGGCGGACCCGCGAGTCAGTCCATTTTGCCGACCCTTGTCTCACGAGAGCACTTTGCCAACGCCATCGCATGGGGGTCGTCGCTATGGCAAACGGCGACCGTCCTTGGGCCGACACTCGGCGGGATCGTCTTCGCCGCGACCGGGGGGGCAGAGACCGTCTATGCCGTGGCGGCTGGCTGTTCTGCGGGCGCGTTCGGCCTCGTCGCAGCAATGCATCCTGTGCCACGCGACCCTCGGCTCGCGGGCTCGGCGTTTACGTCCCTTTTCGCCGGCGTGCGTTACGTGTGGAACAACGAAATCGTGCTCGGTGCGATGTCACTCGACCTCTTCGCAGTGCTACTCGGTGGCGCCACCGCCCTCCTGCCGATCTACTCGCGCGACATCTTGCACCTCGGCCCATTGGCACTCGGCGTGCTTCGAAGCGCGCCCGCCGCCGGAGCGGCCGTCACGGGGATCGCGCTCGCGCTGCGTCCGATCGAGCGGCGAGCGGGGCCCAAGATGCTGGCGTGTGTCGCGCTCTTTGGACTGGCGACGGTCGTGTTCGGCTTGTCGCGTCACTTCGCGCTCTCGCTCGCTTGTTTGGTCGTTGCCGGCTCGGCGGACATGGTCAGCGTCGTCGTTCGATCGTCGCTCGTTCAGCTGGCCACGCCCGACGCGATGCGCGGTCGCGTGAGCGCCGTCAACATGGTCTTCATCGGCGCGAACAACGAGCTCGGGGAGTTCGAGTCGGGATTGACCGCGCAGTGGCTTGGCGCCGTGTCTTCCGTGGTCGTCGGCGGCGTCGGTACGATTCTGGTGGTCGCAATCTGGGCAAGTCGGTTTCGAGCGCTTCGACGCGTCGATCACCTGAACGACGTCGCGGCCGAGCCCTGACGGCTTGCACACGCGGCAACCTGCGCGTTCCATCGTGCGCGATCGTGCATTAGAAATGGACCCCGTGAGTGACGCCGACCGACAGCCAGCGCAATCCAAGGAGTTCCGGCCTTACATCCCTGCCGACGGGCGTCTTCGCGAGTTCGGCTGGGCGCCACTCCTTGTCGGTACCGTACTCGGCGTCGTTTTCGGCGCCTCGTCCCTGTACCTCGTTCTCAAGGTCGGACTCACGGTGAGCGCGTCGATCCCCGTTGCCGTCCTCTCCATCACGCTTTTCCGTTTGCTGTCCAAGCTCGGAATGCGGAATGCCACCATCCTCGAAAACAACATCGTCCAGACGGCGGGCTCCGCCGGCGAATCGATCGCCTTCGGGGTCGGAGTGACCATGCCGGCGATCATGATCCTCGGCTTCGACCTCGAGGCCACGCGCGTCACCCTCGTCGCGGTCCTCGGAAGCCTCCTCGGCATCCTGATGATGATCCCTCTGCGGCGGGCCCTCATCGTCGAGCAACACGACAAACTCAAATACCCCGAAGGAACGGCATGCGCCGAGGTTCTCAAGGCCGGCGCGTCCGAAGAGTCACGCGCCGCTGCCGAGTTGGGCGGCACGGCCGCAAATGAGGAAGTTCACGCGGGTGCAAAGACCATCTTTGCGGGCTTTGCGATCGGCCTTCTTTACAAGGCATGGATGGTTGCGCTCAAAGGATGGAGGGACGTGCCGGAGAAGGTCTTTGGCGCCCCGTTCAAGGCGGCGTCGGTCTCCGCCGAGATCTCGCCCGAACTCCTCGGCGTCGGTTACATCATCGGACCGCGCGTCGCGTCCCGCATGTGCGGTGGCGGAGTGCTCGCGTACTTAGTTCTCATTCCGGCTATCAAGTTCTTCGGCGAGGGAATGACCGGCGTGCTACCGCCGGGGAACGTCCCGATCCGCGACATGGGTCCAGCCCAAATTCGGGGAGCGTACGTTCTCTATATCGGCGCGGGCGCGGTCGCTGCGGGTGGAATCATCAGCCTCTTTCGTTCACTGCCGACAATCTGGCAAGGATTGAAGGGAGCACTCCGCGACCTGCGTGGGACGCGAGCGGCCGGCAACGCCCGGGCCAGACCGAGAACGGACGTGGACCTGCCGATGCCGGTCGTCCTCTACGGTTCGCTCGCGCTGATTGGCGCCATCGTGATCGCGACCCCGCTGCACATGAACCTGCTCGGCGCGTTGCTGATCGTCGTCTTCGGATTTCTCTTCGTCACGGTGTCGTCGCGGCTGACTGGCGAGATCGGCTCGTCGTCCAATCCGATCTCCGGGATGACGGTGGCCACGCTCTTGCTCACTTGCGCGATCTTCCTCGTTCTCGGGTGGACGGGGCCCGGCTACTACGTGACCGCGCTGTCGGTCGGCGCGATCGTGTGCGTGGCAGCATCGAACGCCGGTGCAACCTCCCAGGATCTGAAGACGGGCTTTCTCATTG
>JALYHX010000419.1 GCA_030776305.1 Myxococcota bacterium | reverse complement strand
ATCAGAGGCTGGGCAAGCCCGTCGATTTCGAGGTCGCGGTGAAGGATGGGAGAGCCATCATCCGCCCCGTCGTCAAATGAGGCTCCCTACGCGAATCAATCGAGAGGCGCAGTTCCAAGCAGGTGCGTGCGCGACTCCGCCGAAGCGGCGCATGGGGCCGCATCGCCCGCCGCATCCACCGCGATCGGCGTCATCTCTGCTGTTTTGATCGACGTAGGGACTGGCCCTAGTGATACGCACGCGGCGGGTTTAGCGACGACCGCAGCGGAACCGAGGCGACGTCTGCTCGAGCGGCCCGATGATCGCAAAAGAGGATCGCGCAGTGCTTGCTATCGCTCGCTTGCATGCGACTGCAAAGCGCGACCAGATCCTCGTCGGCGTCGACCACAGTTCCCTCGGTCGGCTGCACCGTCCGCGGGTCGTACTTGCATTCGTCGAGGGCCACCCAGCGCCCTCGGAACTCGTCACTTTCGCAAATCTGCGGCCACGTCAATCGACTGCCCATTCGGTCTTCCTTGAGTGAGTCCTCTCCAAGCGGAACGCCGCCGGGTCGCCTTCAGTCGTGTGAGGATTCCCTACCTGAACTCAATCGAATAGCCGTCTCCGTGGGGCGGGTCAAGCAACCTCTGTCGCATATGGTATACAGTAGATCACATGTTCAGTCCAGTGCAGTGATGGCCGAGCGGGAGGGCGGGAGCCGCGGGAGCACGGACCGAGCGCGACTATCCTCGGCATGCCCACCTCTCGAGACGGATTGGTGGCGTGCTACATACTGCCCCTAGTGACTGCCCCCCACTGGACGCCGGATTCCTGGAAATCCAAGGTCGACGCGCAGGCGATCGCCTACGATGACGGCGCTGCGCTCGAGAGCGCATGCTCGCGCCTCCGTTCGCTTCCGCCTCTCGTGACGTCGTGGGAGATCGAACGCCTGAAGCAGCTCTTGTCGGACGCCCAGCAAGGCAAGCGCTTCGTCGTTCAAGGAGGGGACTGCGCCGAGACGCTGGCGGACTGCCGACCGGACATCATCGCCAACAAGCTCAAGATTTTGCTTCAAATGTCACTCGTGTTGATCCACGAGGGCAAGCGTCCTGTCGTGCGCGTTGGCCGTTTTGCGGGTCAGTACGCCAAACCGCGCACCAAGGCGATGGAGTCGCGCGAAGGCGTTTCCCACCCGAGCTACTTCGGCGATATGGTCAACCGCGCCGACTTCACCGAGCGCGGCCGTCGCCCGGACCCAGATAATATGGTCCTGGCCTACGGGCACGCCGCCATGACGCTCAACTTCATCCGTTCGCTGTCCGCTGCCGGCTTCGCGGACGTGCATCATCCGGAGTACTGGGAACTTTCCTTTTTCCGGCGCGCACGTGCGCCGGACTCACTTCACGAGGAATACGAGCACACCACCCGGCAGCTTGCCGAAGCGCTTCGCTTCATGGAGGCGCTCGGTGAACGCACGGTCGAGGAGCTTGCGCGCGTCGAGTTCTACACGAGCCATGAAGGGCTCAACCTGCATTACGAGTCGTCGCAGACGCGGCAAGTGCCGCGCCGGGGCGGTTGGTACGACCTGACGACGCATTTTCCCTGGATCGGGGAGCGCACACGCGCGCTCGATGGCGCTCACGTTGAATTCTTCCGCGGGATCCAGAACCCGATCGCGATCAAGCTCGGCCCCAATGCGACGGGCGATCAGGTGCTTCGACTGATCGATGCCGTTAGCCCGGACGACGAACCAGGCAAGCTCGCGCTCGTGACGCGCATGGGCGCCTCGCGAGTCGCGGATGGCCTGCCCGGCCTCGTGGAGGTCATCAAGCGCTCGGGACGTACCGTTCTGTGGGTCTGCGATCCGATGCATGGCAACACCCAGACTGCGCCCTCCGGGCTCAAGACACGCGACTTCGACCATATCTTGCGCGAGATCGAGACGACATTCGACGTCCACGACGCGTGCGGCACCTACCTCGGCGGCGTGCATTTCGAGCTCACGGGCGAGGATGTCAGCGAATGCATCGGCGGCGCGGCAGGGATCACCGTGGACGATCTGGACCGGAACTACGCGACGGCGTGCGACCCGCGTCTCAACTATCGCCAAGCGCTCGAGATGGGTTTCCGGCTGGCCAAGAGGCTCGGTCGTCACCTACCGCGCGGAGGCGCTGAGTGACCGAACTGCTACGATCGCGCGCGTGAGTGACGCGCGGCGCCATGGTAAGCGCCCGATCCCTCGGGTCGGCATGGCATGCCGGCAGCGCGGATCGCGACGTTCGATGGTAACCGCCGGGGGGCTCGTACTGATGTCTGCTTGCGGCGGGGTGGGCCCGCACCGCGGCGAAGCCCCGACAGGGATGCTTCGCGAGACTGGGCTTCGCGCGGAGGACGACCCCACGGTATGGGGCGCACGGCTCTTTCCCGAGGCTCTGGAAGAAGCGCACGGCTGGGGCGTCGAGCCGGGCGGAGGCATGCGCGCCATCGTCGCCGGAGTGCGCGTCGTCTCGATGGGCAGCGGTGCCATGGTCGTAGCCTCGGACCGGCTGCCCGCGACGCCGTCGAACGTCATCGCGCTACCCGAGCGCCTGGGCGGCGGCTTCCTCTTTGCGATCGGAACCCACCTGTGGGGGAGCAAAGT
>JALYHX010000418.1 GCA_030776305.1 Myxococcota bacterium | reverse complement strand
CCCGCGAGTAGCGCGTCCCGTTTGGCTGGCGTCTCGGCGAGGATGAACGAGATGCGCGCCGCCTCATGGCGCGTCAAGGTTGGAAGCAGTGCTTCACACCGGTGGGACCAAAGCTTCCCACGTCGGAAGAAGCAACTTGGAGGGCATAGTCAGCACTGCTTCCAGTCCGACGCAGCAAGCGGGCAGACGTGGGAAGCGTGCTTCTGGCCGAAACCCACGCTTCGACCCGGGAGCAGCGTGTCTCACGGCGACTGCAGCGATCCTTTCGCTGGGGCGCTACGGTGCTGTCGGTCGCCACCACAGTCTGCAACCGCTGGGTTGGACGGTGGGGAGCAGGCCGCCGGAAGCCCCAAGAATAAACGTACCAAAACAGGCTTACGACACGGACCGTTCGCGGGCTGTGGAGGAGCACCAACAGGGGTTCGCCGAGCCGAGAGCAGAAGGTAGTGTAGGCCCGGGATGGGACCGACTGCGCGCATGCCTGGGCGGTTCCGCTCCACGTGGTACACCTCTTTCGAGAGATCGGCCCATGGTGAACGCGGCGATTGTGGATGGGCGGCTCGAGCCCATGTCGATCGAGCAGTGGGCGGCGCTTCCAGCGAACGAGCCGGGCGAAATCGTGGATGGCTACCTGGTGGAAGAAGAGGTGCCCGAGAACGTGCACGAGCTCGTAGTGGCATGGTTCATCGGCGTGTTTCGAGGGTGGGGGAGCGCGATCGGAGCCATCGTGCTCGGTTCGGGCGCCAAGTATGCCGTGGCGCAAACGCGAGGTCGGATGCCGGATGTCTCGATGTTCTTGCCCGGGAACCCGCGCCCGCCTCGGCGGGGGCTCAATCGTCACCCTCCGAGCCTCATCGTCGAAGTGGTTTCGGAAACCGCACGAGATGCACGGCGAGATCGCGTAGAGAAACTGCGGGAGTACGCCGCCTTCGGTGTACGCTGGTATTGGATCGTCGACCCGTGGCTCCGAAGCCTGCAGATCCACGAGCTGGACGCGCAGGGACGCTACGTGCATGTCGCCGATGCCACCGAAGGGGTGGTCGAGCGCATTCCTGGATGCGAGGGGCTGAGAATCGATCTCGATGCCCTGTGGCGAGAGGTCGAGTCGCTCGGGGCGGATGAGCCGTGACTAGGCTACGACGGTCCGCTCTGCACGAACTCGTTCGAGACTCGCGACATCGGCAAGGTCTTGGGGCCGGCCGGCGGCTCGCTTGTTCGCAATGAGATCGTCGAGCCCGATCACTCGAATGGGTGTCCCTTCCAAGATGCCCGTCACGGCGTTCTTCACCACGTCGTGATACCGCGATGCCGTCGAGGGCGCGAAGGAGATCGATCCGCAGCGGAGGCCTGCCGAGGTAAACGACCTCGCTCTCCGCGAGGGTCCTTGTCGCCTCGACGACGTTCGGGGCGCTCCGTAGCGCGCGAGCGCGCGGGCGGCACGCTCGAGGTTCTCCGGGCTCCCACCCTTCGTCGCGCGCGGTCCGGCGTGAAAGGCGACCGCGTAGCCGCCTATCACAACGTGCTCAACCCCTTCGTGGGCGAACTCCTCCAACAGATCTCTGAAGTCGCGTGGAAGGTTCATGCTCCGGATCCTCGAGGCGCATCTGTTCGTCCCACATGTCGAAAACGCACCCCATGCGCTCCTCGGGGGTCATCGTGAGCCAGAAGTCGGTCGACACGGACTCCATTTCCGAGTGCGTCCTGGCCACCCCACCGGTCCAGGTTCGGCGGCGCTCTTTCCTGCGTGCGTCCGCTTCCGACACGAGCTGAGTGTAGCAGGCGGGAGACGGCCCTGTTCCCACCGTCTTGACCAGATCAGGTCGACTGTCGAGCTAACGATGACCAAGGGCGAACCGCACCAAGTTGCGTGAAGCGTGCTCACTACGGCACCTGCAATGCGGCATCGGAGACGCCGGGGAGTCCATCGGCGCCGGCTGCCCCGTCCGGAGCAGGATTGTTCAACGCGTTGCTTCCGCCGGATCCACCCAAACCGCGACCTCCAGCCATTCCGGCGTTACCCGTCACGCAGCTTGGAATACCCATCGGACCATTGCCCTTGTAGAGGACGGGGCGTCGCCGGGCACCTGATGGCCGATCTGCAGCTTCCTCGGGTCAGTGGCATCCATTCACCTGTCGGCCGATCAGCCGCGTGGATTGCGCGGCATGCTGTGCTTTTGCGCCTCCAGCGCGTTCCATTGCTCACGAACCTCGCTCTTCTTGAACATCGAAACGACGGACACGGTCGGCCCGGCCTCGGCGCGGATTCGATCGATGCCGCCTTCTTCTTCGCGATCCACGAG
>JALYHX010000417.1 GCA_030776305.1 Myxococcota bacterium | reverse complement strand
CGCGGAGTAGGCTGCTCTAGGTGGGCGGTGTTTTTCACCGCGTTCGCGTGGTGGAGCGTGAATGCGGCGGCGGGACAAACCCACAAAGGGGGCATGACCTTGGGATGACGCCTCCGAGCCCGGACTTGTACCGGTCGACGCGTGAGCTGTGCAAGCCAAGGCTGCAGGCGACGTCAATCTACCGGTCGGACTCGCTCGCCGATAGAAGGTTGGTGTATTTCGGTCGAGACCGAGCGAGGCCGCTGGCGGGATGAGGAAACGTACTTCCTGTACGTTGACGATTCCGACGGCGGGATCGCGAAGGGATCGGCCGAAATACACCAGCCTTCTAGGCCACCCGCTTGTCCAGCCACCGGCTCACGAGCGACCACGTCATCCGCGGCGCATCGCGGCCCACCAAAAGGTCGATGTGTCCCAGTGGCAGCGCACGATACGTCTTGTCACGCGCTCGGCTGCGCGCAAAGCCGGGCCGCACGCTTGCGGGGGGCGCGAGATCGTCGTTCTCCCCCGCGACCACCAAGAGCGGCAGATCCATCATCTCGAAGCGCTCGACGTAGGCGGATTCACCGCCGCCGAAGCGGCCGTCCGCGCCCCAATCGAAGAGATCGAGCACCTCGGAGAGCGCGACGCGATCGAACGCGAGACGAAGGTACTGCTCGAGCACCTCGGGCTCGCACGACCCCGCGTGCCAGCCGCGCAGCGGCACAGGATAAAACGGGCTCTCGGCGAAGCGACGGATCACACGCATCGCCGTCCCGACGGGGGCCAGGGACAGGGGCGCATTGGGCAAAGGCGCCAGCGCGAGAGCGCGGAAAAAGAACGCGAGCGCGCCGAGGGTCAGTGATCCGCGCGCCAGGTGGTACGGGCTGCCAATCGACACGACGCCGGCAATGGCCCCGGACAGCGTAGGTGCCGAGGTATACGCAATGAGACCGCCCAGCGAGTGCCCCAGGATCCATATCGGCCGCCCTCCCGAGAGGGCATGAATCTCGTCGACCGCCGCAGGCATGTCCTCGCGAACGTAGTCCTCGATGCCCCGACAGCGGCGCGCACCAAAGTGTCGCGAACGCCCGTGGCCACGCAGGTCCAGGTTGAAGACGTCATAGCCCGCCATCGCGAGGTGGTTGGCGAAGCTCCGCGCAGGCAGGTGCCACGCGTAGCGATTTTGACCAAACCCGTGAACGAGCAGCACAGGCGCGCGCGTCCCCCGTGGGCCCGCTGCGGCGCGCTTTCGCACCATGGCGAGAGGCACAGGGCTTCCGGTGACGACGATTTCTTTGACGAAGGACGCGCTCTCGTCCCGATCGATCACTTGCTGGACGATTTTTCCATGAAGAATCATGGGGAGGGACGGATGAGGCGTCTCCCCCACGCAACCCCTCTAGTGTAGCATCGCCGGCGCCAAGCACCCCTCATGTTCGCCTTGCCTCATTTGCCCAGAGGAATGCCAATGACCCCCTCCTCCCGTTTGCCGTATCGCCTCGCGGCGTCGCTGGCCCTCGTCATCGTTGCCAGTGCCTTTTCCGTTTCCGCATTTGCCGCGCCCAAGAAAAAGCCGGCAAAACCCAAGCCCGCCGAATCTGCCGACACAGCGGCCGCGGCAACCGCAGCCCCCGCGACGGCTCCCGAACCCGCGCCGGCCCCCGCACCGGTAGAACCGGCGGCTTCAAAAGGTGCAGCCGCGACGGAGACGACGGCTCCGGCGGTCGACATCACGGACACCAAGGAAGACCCGAACATCCGCTACTACTTCATCGGCGCGCGCTACCGGGGGACGATCATCCCCCAGTTCTTGGAGAGCATCTTCGTGGACGAGGGGAGCACGGTCTACTCGAACACGTTCGGCGTCGAGTTCGACATGCGCAAGGGCGGCCAGTCGATGATCCCCTGGATCGTGTACACCGACTACAGCATGGGCGACACGCTGTTTCATCAGAAGGGAACCTCCACCATCCCGGGAAATTACTCCGTTGTCAGCAGCAACCTGAAGGCCCTCTATCTAGGGATCGACGAGCTATGGTCGACGCACCTCGACCAGGGCCACCATTGGGACTTCGAGTTCGGTTTCGGTGTCGGGATTGGCTTCGTCTTCGGCGATCTTTATAACAACTGGGCTTTCCAGGACGACACCGGGCCGCTTCACTCCAGCACCAGCGGCCTCAATTATTCGAAGTGCACGGGGGTTGGCCCCACTGGCTGCAACATCGGCGACCACTCGAGCATGATGCCCCCGCTCAAAGTGAACAACTACAAGGAGCCCAACTGGTTCAGTGGCGGCTCGGTGCCCGTCATCTTCCCGAGTATCTCGTTTCCCACGCTCGGGATTCGCTACAAACCCATCAAGCAGCTCGAGACACGGTTTCAAGTCGGCTTCTCTCTCACGGGCTTCTGGTTCCAACTGAGCGCCGACTATGGATTCGAGAAGCCCGAGGACAGGACCGTCAAGGCGAGCAGTAACCTTTCCCGCTTGCACGATATGCTGTGATCGATGCCCGATGATCGGCACGCGGGCGCGCTACCCCCGCGCTATGAGCCGGTGCAACGCCTCGGCGCGGGCGGAAGCGGCGAGGTGTGGTCCGTCCGCGACCGCGTCAGCGGGCAGGTGCTGGCTCTCAAGGTGCTCTCCGCCGAGGCCGGAGAGCCGGAGACCGCAGCGCTGGTTCGCGAGGCCGCGGCGCTGAGCGGGCTCGAAGGCCTGGGCGTACCGCGCGTCCACGCGTTCGGCGCGCTGCGCGACGGCCGCCGGTACATGGTGCGCGAAATGATCGAAGGCCACAGCCTCGACGAGG
>JALYHX010000416.1 GCA_030776305.1 Myxococcota bacterium | reverse complement strand
CTCCGATGCTGCGTAGGCGGGGGGCGATGCCTTCGGGATCGCGCCGGCGGACGACGGAATCGGCGCGTCCGCTCGTGGCGCACATGCCGCGATCGCGAGCGGCAGGCACGCGGGACGGAAGAGGCGCCACACTCTTTGACTGTAGCGCGTGTCACGTGGGACAACGGGACATGCTTACACGCGCCATCGCCGTCCCGAAATGTGCCATACCTGGCTAGCTTTGGATTTGCCGCCGTCGCGGACGCCAGGGCGCGTGAAGCGAACCAACGTCCGCTTTTGCTCGAGGGCCTTACGAGTCGACCGTAACTGCATGCCGAAGTCATCGAAATTCACGCGAGTCTCCTTTTTGATGGGAAGCGTACAGGCGATGCGCGGGCCTCTTCGGCAGACTGGCGCACGCATCGGCTTGAAAGGCGCGCCTTCGATCTTGAGAGGCGTGCCTCTGAGTCGCATACCCACGCCCCCAAACTTGAGAGGCGTGCCTCCGAGTCGCATACCCACGCCTCCAAACTTGAGAGGCGTGCCTCCGAGCCGCATACCCGCGCCTCCAAACTTGAGAGGCGTGCCTTCGACTTGCATACGTAGGCCTCCGACCTTGGAAGGCACGCGCCTCCGCTCCATTCCCGCGCCTTCGAACTTGAAAGGCACCGGCTTCGTTGGGACCCGCATGCGCGTGCGCTCGGAAGGCGTGCCGATCGACGGGACTCGCGCGCGGCATGCGCTCGAGTGATGCGTGCGTTGATGATCGAAACCCACCAGTCCCTTGACGGCCAGAGCGGGATCTTGGCTGATGAGCACCGGCAGGGGCAGAAAGTGCAGAGATGACCCTCTGCGGAGAGCTCGTCCTGGGCGCCTTCGAGGGGACGTCGCTCCCCCGAGACTTCGCGCTCGCGCTGTCCGAAGGCAGGCGGGGCGGAGTGATTCTCTTCAAGCGGAATGTCGAGGGCGGCCCTGCGCAAGTCGCCGCCCTGGCGCGCGCGATTCACGTTGCGACGGCGGAGACCGCGCTTGTCGCCGTGGATCAAGAGGGCGGCCGCGTGGCACGCCTTCGCGCCCCATTGCTCGTGATTCCGCCCATGCGCACCGTGGCGGCGTGGGGTGACACGGCCTTCGCCGAACGCATCGCACGCGCCGTCGCCGCGGAGCTCGCGGTGCTGGGCTTTACGCTCGTCTTCGCGCCGGTTCTCGACGTCAATACGAGCGCCGACAATCCCGTCATCGGCGACCGCGCTTTCGGAGACGACCCCGACACGTGCGCGCGCTTCGGCGTCGCATGGATCCAGGGAATCCAGCGCGCTGGCCTGCTCGCCTGCGGCAAGCACTTCCCTGGGCATGGCGACACGACGACCGACTCGCACACCGAGCTCCCCGTGGTCCACCGATCACGCGACCACATCGACCGCGTCGGGCTCAAGCCGTTTCGCGCCGCGGCATCCGCGGGGGTTGCGTCGATGATGACGGCTCATGTCGTCTACACCGCAATCGACCCGCGCGTCCCGGCGACGCTCTCCCGCGCGGTTTGCACCGATTTGCGCGCCCACGTGGGCTTCGGCGGCCTCCTCTTCAGCGACGATCTCGTGATGCGAGCGATCGCCGATCGATGGCCGATCGAAGAGGCCGCGGTCTTGGCGATCGCCGCGGGGTGCGACGCGCTCCTCGTCTGCTCGACGGACGACAAGCAGGAGCGCGCCGTGCAGGCATTGACGCGCGAGGCGCACGTTTCGCCGGCATTCCGGGCGCGTTGCGAGCTGGCCCTCGGGCGCCTTCGCGATGCGCGACGGAGGATCCATCCACCCGCGATCGACGGCGATGCCGTGGCGCGCGTCATCGGTGGCGCCGAGTCGCGCGCTGTCGCCACGGAGATCGCGCGGAGGCTTGAAGCGTGACCCTCCGGGGGATGACCGCCCGCCGCGTCGTCACGTGCGACCCGGAGCGCAAGGGCCTCCTCGGGGTCATCGAGGATGGGGTCGTTGCCGTTGATGGAGCCCGGATCGTGTATGTCGGGCCGCGCATCGATACCCCGGACGGGATCGACGTCGTCGACCTCGGCGATCGCGTGATCACGCCGGGGCTCGTCGACGCGCATACGCACGCGTGCTGGGTCGGGTCGCGGCACGCCGAATACTCGCTCCGGATGGCAAGCGGGGACTACCGCGCGCTGTCGCGCGCCGGCAGCGGTATCCTCGCAACGCAGCGCTCCGTTGCATCCGCGACAGAGGACGAATTGGCCGACGCGCTCTCCGCACGATTGCGCAGAATGGCTTCCCTGGGTGTGACCACGGTCGAAGTGAAGAGCGGTTATGGCCTCGAAGCCGCGGTCGAGCGAAAGCAACTCGCGGCGATGGCTCGGATGGCTGAAAGAGCCGACCTACCCGCGGTGGTTGCGACGTTTCTTGCGCTGCATGCGATCCCCGACGGAGCGCGGACGAACCGCGCCGCGTATATCCACGGCGTCGCACGGGATCTCGTCCCCGACGTCGCACGCCAGCGCCTCGCACGATTCGTCGATGTCTATGTGGATGCCGATGCATTCGCCGTCGACGAGGCCCGCGAGGTCGGTGAGGCGGCGCGCGCCGCGGGGCTCGGCGTCAGGATGCATGTCGGTCAATTCATGGATGTGGGCGGCGCGGAGCTTGCGGCGTCTCTGGGCGCGGCGTCGGCCGATCACTTGGAGCATATCTCGCAAGCGGGCATCGACGCGCTCGCCGCAGGCGGCGTGGCTGCCGTGCTCCTTCCCGTGGCCAGCTTCACGCTCGCCCAGGCGCCACCGCCGGCGAGGGCGTTGCGAGCGGCCGGCGTTTCGATCGTCGTGGCGAGCGATGCCAATCCGGGGACGGCGCCGACGGAGAGCCTGCCGCTCGCGTTGGCGCTCGCCGTCCGCAACTACGGTCTCAGTCCAGAAGAAGCGCTCCTTGCCGCAACACGCAGCGCGGCAAAGGCACTCGGCCTTGCGGATCGCGGTGTTCTTCGCGTCGGCGCCCGTGCGGACGTCGTTGTCTGGGACTTGCCACACGAGCAAGCGATCGCGCAGCCGTGGGGCGTCGCGAAAACCCATATTGTGATGATCGGGGGAAGAGAGATATCCACGCATCCGGCGTGAGCGATCCTTCGCACTCGAAACGCACTGGAAAGACAGGCACTTTGCGAAAGCGCGATGCCGTTGAAGCTATTTCAGTAGATGGCCTCATGAGAGAGGCACAGGTTCCACCACATTCGCGGGTGCGTCCTCTGGCCCGTGTTCGGACGTCTTTGCATTTCGCCTGACCCTCATCGTGGGCGAAGCCGTGCTTCGAGAAGCCTCGCTTAAACGCATCGACTTGAAGGTGACCGTTGCCGGCACCACGTTCACGCATTCGTTTTCTCCTGCTTCGAACCTCACGTATCCCTTTCAGTGGAGTGGGCAGGACGCTTTCGGCCGCACGCTTCAAGGGCGACAGGCCATCGTCGCGCACATCGACTTCGTCTATGACGGCGTCTATCAGCGAGTCAACAGATTCGGACGTCCCGTAGCTAAATCAACGGTGTTGGCCCGCAGTAATGAAGCATGCACGTCTCTAGAACCTCCGGATCGTGACTTCCGGGACGCAACACGGTGCCGGGCGCGAAGCCTCGCGTGCTACTTTGGGGCCGGCGTCCCCTGATGAAACAGGATTCGCCAGCGGCCTTCGCTCGATGTCCAGATGGAGCTTCGGAGCGAGTCGGTCGGCGCGTGACCATGACCCGCGTGTTCGGTCACGCGGTACGTGACCAGGACGACCCCCGGCCCCAGCAATCTGGCCTTGAAGTCGGCGATCGGCTTTGAACGTTCGTGGCGAGGGTTGCAGCACCTCGCTCTGCAGCGCCTTCACGACGCCATCCTTGTCGTAGATGCGCCCCGACTTGCTGAATTCGACGAAGCCATCGTCGAGCAAGATCGCCAGATCATCCGGCGCGCCGCGCACCTTGGGCTCGAGCAGCCGCGCTTCGAGGTCGCGCAGGTGTTGTTCGAGGGGCGGCCCGACGTCCATGCCGCCCGATCGTAGTAAACGTTCACGCCCCCCGTCCGGTCAAACCGGGTGCCGCCGCCCTCGCCGAGGGGCTGATCGTGGAAAAGTCGCGCGGCGCGTCGGCCATCGCGATCCTATACATCAGGAGGCGTTCGACATCCGCGATCAGGTCGCGTTGTTGGGTGGCGCAGGCCTGGACCTCGTCGGTTGGGCGGGTCGGGCTGGTGCGGCTGCCGGCGAGGAGCCCAAATCTGAACGCAGATGCGGAGCGGTCGTGCGTTCCATCAAACACGAATGCCTCCGCGAACTCCGGATGGAAGAGACTAGCGTGCCCGGCCGCGGCGAATGCTCCTTGCCACACAGGCACATGTACCCCGGACTCCCTTCCGAATGGAGAGGCCTGCTCGAGCGCCGCATGTCTGCTGTTGGTCGACCCGTGCCCCGATACCCGATCTGGGGCTGCCGCAACGGGGTGGGTGATTACGGCTGTATCCTCGAGAGTGGCCATTGGTGTCGACTACTTCGCGTGCGCCGTGCCGTCGGTACTGACCTTGGGCCGCCAAACGGCACCTCACGGCCGAAGAACTGGTGAATGGGTAGAGTGATGACTACCGTCGATGGTGTATTCTGAATTGTAGACGTTCGGCTTGTGGGACGCGGCGCGTTGCCCGCTTGATCCCGCTACGAATACCTCTCGCCCAGGGCGTTACTGCGGAAAGCCGCACGCCGCGAAAAGCTGCTGGGGCGAGGTCGGGCAGGCCGGGCAGCCTGCGAATGCGACGATGGTCGATGAAGGCCC
>JALYHX010000415.1 GCA_030776305.1 Myxococcota bacterium | reverse complement strand
CTTCTGCCCCGCCCTCATCCATGGCTGTCGGCTCCACGGCGCCAACTGCGCCCCCACCGCCCGCGCAGGACGACTTGGTCGGAAAGCCAGCCCCCGACTTTACCGCCAGCGCCCAGGACGGCACGGCCGTGCATCTCGCGGCATTCAAAGGAAAGCCGGTCGTCCTCTACTTCTATCCGAAGGACGAGACCCCAGGATGCACGAAGGAGGCGTGCTCCTTCCGTGACGCATGGGATCCCATCGCCAAGACCGGTGCGGTCCTGATCGGCGTCTCCGCGGATACCGCCGATTCGCACAAGAACTTCGCGACACACTATCGGTTGCCTTTCCTTCTCGTCAGCGACCCTGATGGAAGCCTCGGCCGACAGTACGGTGTGCCCTTCCAGGGCCGGCATCACCGAGAAACGTTCGTCATTGGCACGAACGGCGCCGTCCGCAAGGTATACCGCCAGGTCGACGTCACAATGCACGCGCAGCAAATCCTCGCCGATCTCACGACCCCGCCATGAGCGCGCTCGGCGTCTGGATCGACGCAACACCACTACCGGACGCCGAGGCCCGGGCGTTCTGGAAGCGCTTCAGCGATTGGATGGAAGAGCACCCGAGTGATCTCGCCGGGTTCGCGCTCGCCGAAGGGCTCACCAGCGTCCACCCCGAGATGCGTCCCAGCGGCCCCGTGCTCGTCGGCAGCCGCACTGCTCCTCAACGTCCGTATGCGGTCGCCACCAATTCAGGCGCGGGTCGCGATGCAGGCACGAAGCGTCCACCGCGGCAAGGAAGACGAAGCGGCGAATCGTGATGGCCGAGAGCGCAGAAGGGGGGGAAGCATCCGGCGCGGGCGTGGACACTTGTGCAACGCAATGCTACTGGCCCGACGACTCAACCTACCCCATTGACGGAGACACATGCTCGTTGCCTCCCGCGGTGCCGGACTCCTGGCGGCGGGCGTTGCGCCCCCAGCCATCAACGTCGACGTCGACCTGACATTCGTCGTCCAGCTTGTTCTCTTCGTCGGTCTGACGCTCGTGCTGAAGCCTGTTCTGTTCGACCCGATGCTTCGGCTGTTCGAGGAGCGTGAAAGGCGCATCGACGGAGCCAAGGTCCAAGCTCGCAAGATGGACGACAAATCTGCCACGGCGTTGGCGACGTACGAAGGGGCGATGGCCAAGGCTCGAGTCGCGGCCGTGGTCGAGCGCGAGAAGATCCGGGCCGAGGGAGTCGCGCGCGAGCAACAGCTCCTAGGCGGCGTTCGCGCCGCCAGTGCCAAAGTGATTGACGACGGAAAGCGCGCCGCGCAGGCCGACGCGGAGCGCGTCCGCGCGACGCTGAAGACGCAGACAAGGGAGATGGCCCGCGATCTGGCAAGTCGAGTCCTCGGGCGCGAGGTTCAACCGTGAGCGTCGCGCGCCGGCTTGCCTTCGTCCTGATGCTCCTGGTCTCAGGGTGGTCGTTTTGGGCGTGGGCGCAGCCGAAGGCGACGCGCGTTGCGTCGCAGCTCGCCGAACAGCGCTCCGCGGAACGGCGCGAGCATCTCGGCGCGAACGACGTCGCGGCCGAACGAGAGGGGCCCGAGGCCGTCAATTGGTTCGAGTTCGGGAAGGAGAGCCCCCCTTTCATCGCCACGATCGTCAACTTCGGTATTCTCGTCGCGGGCTATTACTTGCTGGGGAAAAAGCCGATTGCTGCCGCGCTCCAGAATCGACGCGACTCGATTGCCAAAGAAATCGAGGATGCTCAGAAGATGAGGCGAGAGGCCGAGGCGCGCGCCAAGATCTACCAGGCGAAGCTCGACCAACTCGAAGAAGAGACGCGAACGACTCGCGAAGCGTTCCTACGCACCGGCGAGGCCGAACGCGACCGCATCGTGGCCGAGGCTCAGGCGAAGGCCGAGCGCATGCGCAAGGACGCCGAGTTCCTCGTCTTGCAGGAGGTCAAGCAGCTTCGCCAGGACCTGTGGCGTGACACGCTCGAGACCGCAATCGCCGCCGCGGCGGAGCTTCTGCAGAAGGGTGTCTCGCCTGCGGATCAGGAGCGGCTCGCCGAGGACTATCTCATCGACCTCGGTGCCAAGCCGATGCCAGAGCGATCCGCCGAGTCCGTCCAGCCCACCAGGTCGGGCCCAGGGAGTCCATCGTGAGCGCCTCGGTCGTCGCACGCCGATATGCCCAGGCGCTGCTCGAGTTGGGGGTCGAGCAGGGACAGCTTGAACGCGTGGTCGATGAGATGGCAACGTTCGGCCACAGCTGGGAGACCAGTGCAGATCTGCGCAATGCGATCGAAAACCCGCTCGTGCCTCATGCAGCGAAGAAGGCGGTCGTGAGCGATCTCGCAGATCGGATCGGAGCGACGTCGACGGTTCGCAACGCGCTCATGGTGCTCGTCGACCGCCGTCGCGCGGCGGCGCTCCCGTATATCGCCCGGATGCTGGGGGAGCTCGCCGACGCGCGAAGAGGACTGGTACGGGCCGAAGTCACCACCGCCACGCCTCTCGGCGACGCGTACTACGCGCGCCTCCAGGCCCAGCTCGAAAAGATGACGGGCAAGCGCGTCGTCATCGACCGCCGTACCGACGCGTCACTCATTGCGGGCATCGTCACACGCATCGGCGACCGTATCATCGATGGCTCACTACGCACGCGCCTTCAATCGCTTCGCGACGCAATG
>JALYHX010000414.1 GCA_030776305.1 Myxococcota bacterium | reverse complement strand
GGGCGCACCGGGTGCGGCCCCAGCGGCGGGCGCAGGGGCTCCGGCGGGCGACGCAGCGTCGGCGAAGGACGAAAAGAAGAAGAAGTAAGTCGTGTTTTTGGTGGTGGGTCTCGGCAACCCTGGACGCGAGCACGAGAACAACCGCCACAATGTGGGTTTTCTCGTTGCCGACGCGATTCGGCGCGTCGAAGGCTGGCCCGACTTTCGGCAGAAATTCTCCGGCCTCTTTACGCGGGGGGATCTCGCCGGGCAGGACATTGCGCTACTCAAGCCGAGCACGTACATGAACGCATCGGGCGACAGCGTGCAACCGGCGGCGGCGTTTTTCAAAGTGCCGATCCAGCAAACCATCGTCGTCCACGACGAGCTCGATCTGCCCTGGAAAGACGTGCGGCTCAAAGTGGGCGGCGGCCACGCCGGCAACAACGGTGTGCGCAGCATCATCCAGCGGGTGGGGGACCCCGGCTTCGTACGAGTGCGGATCGGTATCGGCAAGCCGCCTTCGGGTTTCCAGGGCGACGGGGCCGACTGGGTCCTGTCGAACTTCGATCCCATCGAGCGGGTCGAGCTACCGGAGATCGTCGAGCGTGCGACCGATGCGGTTCGCCGGGTGGTGCGCGAAGGCCCCGCAGCGGCGATGAACGTCGTGAACACGGGCGCCATCGGTTCCCCTGGCACCCGAAAGTAAGCCGCCGGTTGGTCCGCGTCCTGTCTTGTGCTAAGAGCGCTCCCCTCGCTCGTGGGCACACCGTCCCACGGGCCCGCGTCGTAAGACGAGCCCAGGAGAAAACACATTGAATGCGACCCAGCCGAAGGCGGTCGAGCGCTCACCGAGCCGCGTGCACGCCCGAGAGTACGAGACGATTTATGTCCTTCGCTTCGACGTCGATGCCGAGGCCGCCGAACGAGTTCAGGCTCGCGTCGCCGACGCGGTCGAGCGCGAGCACGGCAGGCTCGTGAAAGTCGAGGCGTGGGGCCGGCGAAAGCTGGCGTACCCTGTGGGAAGGCAGCGCCGCGGAGTTTACGTGTATTTGAAGTACGTTGGCGGGGGGGGGCTCGTGGCCGAGGTCGAGCGCAATCTCAAGCTCCAGGATGCTGTCATGAAATACATGACGGTCCAGACGTCCGACGACGTCGATCTGGCTGCGCTCGAGATCGATCCCGAGGAGACGAGGCTCGGTAAGTTGGAGCTGCCGCCCGAAGACGAGAAGGAAGAGTCCCGCGAGAAACAGCTCGGGCTCGTCGACTTCGGCCCCGATGTACCGCGCAGTCACCGACCCCCCGAGGAGGTCGAGGAGTTCGAGGCGCCTCCCGAGGACGCTGACGATATCGTTCCGAAGCCCGAAGGCGGCGGGGAGGAAGTCTGAACATGGCCATGATGGATGACGACAGGGACATCGCCCGAGCCCCGGATCTGAACGCGGATGTCGGCCGGCGCCGCACCGGCAAGAAACGCGTTTGCCGGTACTGTACCGACAAGACACAAGTGGTCGACTACAAGGACCCCCAAGCGCTCAAGTACTTCATCACCGAGCGCGGCAAGATCGTACCGCGGCGCATCAGTGGTAACTGCGCGCGTCACCAGCGCAAGGTGCAGCTCGCGGTCAAACGCGCTCGCAACATCGCGCTCCTGCCGTTCACAGTGACGCATTCGACCTGACCCAAAAGGAGCCCCCATGCCCGCCAACATCCAGGTCGTCCTGCAGCAGGATGTCGACAAGGTCGGCAAAAGCGGTGATCTCGTGCGCGTGCGGCCCGGGTTCGCGCGCAATTATCTCTTGCCGCGTCAGGTCGCCGTGCCGGCGTCGACCGCAGCCGTCCGCCGGATCGAACATGAGAAGACGGTCGCCCTCTCGAAGGCCGACAAGGCCAAGAAAGAGTCTCGCGACGTCGCTGACAAGTTGAACGTCCTGCCGATCAAAATCGCGCAGAAAGCCGGGGATGACGGTCGGCTGTTCGGCTCGGTCACCGCAAAAGACATCGAGGCGGCGGTGAAGGCGCAGGGTGTGACGGTCGACCGCAAGCGAATCCAGCTCGCCGAGCCGATCAAGAGCACTGGCAGCTACGAGATCGTCGTCAAGCTCGTCGCGGATGTGACGGCGACGCTGAAGGTGGAGGTCGTCGCGAAAGGCTAGCGAAGCGGTGGTGTCTCATCCGCGCGCCTCGGCCAGTTCTTTGGCCGGGGCGCTCTCGTTTTCGGGGTGAACCTGTGGAGAAGCTGCGAGTCATCGGGGGACAACCGCCGGAATCGATCGGGGCCGCCGAAGGGCGCGTACCGCCGCACGACCTCGGCGCGGAAGCGGCGGTCTTGTCCGCAGTGATGGTCGATCCGCTCGCACTCGACAAGGTGTGCGAGTTCTTGAAGGCCGAGCACTTCTATTCGGAGGCGCACCGTCGCACGTTCGAAGCGTGCATCGAGCTGAGCGGGGAAGGGAAACCCGTGGACGTCGTGCAGGTAGCGACATGGTTGCGCGACCGCGATCGCCTCGCGCAGGTCGGCGGCGTGGCGTATCTCACGGAGCTGCTCAACGCCGCTCCGGCGGTGGCCAACGTCGCTGCGTACGGAAGAACCATCCACGAAAAGTGGCGGGTACGCCAGCTCCTGCTCGCGTGTCAGCGCGTCACCGCGCTCGGTTATGCGGGGTACGGCGAGGCCCAGCAGTTCATCGACTCAGCCGAACAGGCCGTCTACGACATCGCGCGAACGCGGGAATCGAACAGCGTTCGAACGCTCAAGGAGGTCATGCGCGAAACGTTCGAGCGCATCGACAAGGCCAACGCTCGGGGCGCGCGCATCACCGGCATCCCGACGGGTTTCGACCGATACGACCGCATCACGAGCGGTCTTCACGACGGCGAGGTCACGATCATCGCAGCGCGTCCCGGGATGGGCAAGACGAGCTTCGTCTTGAATATCGCCGTGAACGTCGCGAGCCCGCAGCAACTCGAGAGCGCGCGCGATCCCAACGAGCGCTGGGAGGAGCCGGGCCTTGGTGTCGTCATCTTCTCGCTCGAGATGCCGAGAGAGCAGATCTGCAATCGCATGCTTTGTGC
>JALYHX010000413.1 GCA_030776305.1 Myxococcota bacterium | reverse complement strand
CCTTCAGCAGGTCTTTTGGAACCTCCTCTCGAATGCGATCAAATTCACGCCGAAAGGCGGTCGCGTGGAGGTAAGCCTCTCCCGATCGCGGTCTGCGGTTTCCTTCTCCGTCGCCGACACCGGGCGGGGCATTCGCAAGGACGTTCTGCCGATCGTGTTTCAGCGCTTCCGCCAGGGGGATAGTTCGACGACACGCACCCACGGTGGCCTGGGGATGGGTCTGGCGATCGTCAGCCAGATCGTCGAGCTCCACGGCGGCACCGTGACCGCATTTAGTGTTGGGGAAGGCTCCGGGGCTACGTTCACGATCGCGTTGCCCGTGCGAGCAGTTACCGTGGATGAACCGCGCGCCGCGCTGGCCTCAGGGACGGCGGGTAAGCTCCTCGCCGGCTTGCGGGTGCTCGTCTGCGAGGACGACGTCGACTCTCGCGAATTGCTGGATGCGGTGCTGTCGGCCGAGGGCGCAACGGTCCTCGTGGCGGCAGCGGCGGCGGAGGCCATGGAGCACCTGCGCGAGTTTCGGCCCGATGTCCTCGTCAGCGACATCGGCTTGCCGGTCGTCGACGGGTATGCACTCATGCGTCAGATTCGGGAGCTCGCTCCGGACGAGGGCGGGCGCGTCCCAGCCATCGCGCTGACCGCTTACGCTGGGATGGAGGATGCGCGCAAAGCCTTTTCCGCGGGTTACCAACTTCATGTGGCGAAGCCGGTCGATCCCGGAGACCTCACCGTAAGGGTGGCGAATCTGGCAGGAAGAAACGCCGCGGGTGAAAGCGACCTTAGCGGGTGGGCAGCAGCAACACATGGCTCAGCCCGGTGATCCGGCGGGGGCAACATCTGCGCCCCCTCCACCTCTTTCGGCGCCCGAGGCCGGCCCTGAATGGGGAAAGGGAACTCGCGATCCGTCCGAGCGCAAGTTTCTCGACGGTCCGCGACCGCGAGGGCGCGAGCTCGGCCAGGCCATCAATATCTTCTGGCAGTGCATGCGAGGTTTTCGTGCTCTGCACTTCGTCGGGCCCTGCGTGACGGTGTTCGGATCCGCGCGCTTTCGCGAGGGACACCCGTATTACGTCCTCACGCGCGAGGTCGGGGCGCGCCTTGCAAACGAGGGGTTCACCGTAATGACGGGCGGTGGGCCGGGGCTGATGGAGGCGGCCAATCGGGGCGCCAAAGAAGCCGGAGGGTACTCGGTCGGTGCAAACATCGAGCTTCCGCACGAGCAGGAGCCGAACGCGTACCTCGATCGATGGGTCGAATTTCGGTACTTCTTCGTGCGCAAGTTGATGCTCGTGAAATACTCGTACGCATTCGTCGCGATGCCCGGCGGATTCGGTACCCTGGACGAAATCTTCGAGACGGCGGTGCTGGTGCAGACCGGCAAGATCAAGCAGTTTCCCCTGGTGCTTCTGGGCGTGAGCTACTGGCAACCGCTGATCGACTTCATTCGCAATCGCCTGATCGCCGAGACGACGATCGATCCCATGGATCTGGAGCGGTGGATCGTCACGGACTCGCCACGTGAAGCCGGCGACCTGATTCGGGAACGAGCGCTCGGGCAGTTCGGGTTGAAGTATCGCCCGGCGCCGAAGGCGCGGCGGCTCCTCGGCGAGCGGTGACGTGGTCGACGCTCATGGGCGATCGCTCGCTGCATCCGTACCCTGCCGCGCGCGAACGACGAGGACGTTGCAGGGCGCGTGATTCACAATCTTCGCTGCAGTCGTCCCGAGGAGCCGATCGAGTCCACCGTAACCGTGCGAGCCGATGACCACCAAGTCGGCCTGGTTGCGGCGAGCGGCTTCACACACGGCCTCCCACGGCACGCCCAAGGCGACCTCGCGGGTGACCGACGCCGAGACGTCTACCGGGATGCCGCGCGCGCACTCGGCGAGAAATGCCTCGGCGCGCTTGTGCATCACGTCGAGTAGTGGCTCGTCAGTCGCCTTCCAAAGGTCCTGGGGGATGTCGGCCGGAATGCCGATGGAATGGAACAGCACGATACGTTCATGGCGAGTGCGAGCGATCTCTATGGCCGTCTCGAGCACCGAAACGGATCGGGGAGAGCCGTCGACAGCGACGAGAATGCATGTCATGAGCGCGACTTATTTTCTCCATGCACTGTGAGCACCGGGCAAGGGGCGGTGCGCACGACCTTCTCGGCGACGCTGCCGAGGAGCGCGTGCGCGAACCCACGGCGCCCGTGCGTCCCGATGACGATGAGGTCGGCTTTCGCCTCGTGCGCGGCAGCAGAGACCTCGCTCCAAGCAGGCCCCTGGCGGAGCAATCCGTCGACCCGTACTGCCGGGCGACTCGCTCGCTGGACGATCCCCTCGAGTGCCTGTCGGCTCACCGTCTCGATGCGACCGGTGACGTCCGGAGCGAACGCCAGCCCCTCGGGGAAACCGTACACGGGAATCTCGTAGGCATGGACGACGGTCACACGCGCTTTGAGCGTTTCGGCGAGGTCGAGCGCGTAGAGGAGCGCCGTTTGCGCAGTCTCGCCGAAGTCGTGCGCGACGAGAATGTGCTGGATGTTGTTGGTCATCCATTCCCGTTAGCAACGCTTCGGGGCGCCGCCAATCATGAACCGCCGCGGCTTCGTCTTGACGCTCGTCCGAGAAAGAGGATGACATATGGGTGGACCTTTGCTTGGGAAATTCCGCTGGATCCGTCGACCTCGGGACGCGGGTGCTCGATCAAGGCAAGGTAGCGCGCGATCAACGCACGGTCGCGCGTGACTTTGCGTTGGTCGCCTCCGACCAAGCGAAGGTCGCGCGTTTTCACGCGCAAATTGCGCGTCGTCGCTACCCTGATCGCCGTGCGCGTTCTTACCATCAACCGCGACTCGTGAAGCTCGAGCGATCTCTCGCCCGCGGCGAGCGTTGGTTGTAGATTCCTCGCATCATCGCAACAGGACGCAACACTCCAGCGACACGGAAGGGCGTGGATCCATGTCTGGGAAAACCAGGCGAACCTCTCGCCGCGACATCCTCACCGCGGCTGCGCTCGGCGCCGCGGCGCTTGGAAGCGGCATCCCCATCTCGGGATGCAAGAAAGACGGGATGGACAAGAAAGCGAAACGCAAGACGCTGCGTATCGTGCAATGGAACCACTTCGTCCCCGCTTTCGACAAATGGTTCAACGAGAAATACTGCAAAGAATGGGGCGATCAGAACGATACCGACGTCACCGTCGACAACGTGGGCATTCCGGCGCTGAACCCGGCAGCCGCGGTTGAAGTCTCTTCGAAGAAGGGCCACGATCTCTTCGGCTTCCTGTGGCCGCGGCCGGTGTACGAAGAAGACGTCATCGACCACGCAGAGATCTACCAGGAGTGCGAGAAGCGCTACGGAAAGGCGATCGACCTCGCGGTCAAGAGCACGTACAACCCGCGGACCAAGAAGTACTTCGGCTTCTCGGACAGCTTCGCGCCCGATCCAATCAACTGGCGCAAGGACCTGTTCGACGAGGCCGGCGGTACACCCGATAGTTGGGACGCAATCCGCGCCTTCGGAAAAAAGATCAAAGACAAGACCGGCATCCCGGTCGGCATCGGTCAGTCGAGTGACATCGATACTGCGATGGCGATGCGCGCCGTCCTGTATTCGTTCGGCGCGAGCGAGCAGGACGCCGACGGCGCGCTCGTCCTCGATTCCAAAGAGACGCTGGAAGCCGTGAAGTTCATCAAGGCGCTCTACCAGGATGCGATGACGCCCGAAGTGCTGTCCTGGGACGCGTCGTCCAACAATCGCGCAATGCTCGCCGGCAAGGCCTCGCTGGTGCTCAACGCCATATCCATCACGCGGGAGGCCGAGAACAAGGGCATGGCCATCGGAGAGAACATCTGGCTCGCAAAGGCGGCCAAGGGTCGTATGCGCCGCATGGGTCTCGAGCACGTCATGAACGTGTATTGCATCTGGAAGTTCTCGGAGAACATCGAAGGCGCCAAGAAATTCCTCATCGACTATGTCGGCAACTTCCGCGAGGCGTTCCTGCGGAGCGAGTTCTACAACTTCCCATGCTTTCCGAAGCAAGTTCCGGATCTCGCCCAGCTCGTGCAGAAGGATTCGAAGGGCAAGCCCGCGGACAAATACGCCGTGCTGACCGACGCGACCGATTGGGCCACGAATGTCGGCTATCCGGGTTACACGAACGCCGCGATCGACGACGGCTACAGCACCTGGGTACTCAACACGATGTTTGCTCAAGCCGCGACCGGCGCCCTGTCCCCCGAGGACTCCGTCCGCGAAGCGACGAAAAAGTATGCGACCATCTGGGCGAAGTGGAGGGAGCGCAAGCTTCTCTGATGGCGACGGTCGAGACGAGGGCAATCCGCAAAGAGTTTCGCGGTACGATTGCCGTCGACGGCATTGATCTGCAAATTCGTGAGGGCGAGTTCCTCGTCCTTCTGGGTCCGTCGGGCTGCGGCAAAACGACGCTCCTTCGCATGATCGCCGGGCTCGAGAAGCCGAGCTCGGGCGAGATCGTCATCGGCGGCCGTGTGGTCAATGACCTTCCGCCCCGAGCACGCAAGATTGCGATGGTGTTCCAGAGCTATGCGCTCTATCCGCACCTGACGGTCGAGAAGAACATCGCCTTCCCCCTCAAGGCCCAGGGGGCGGAGCGCTCGAGCATCGCCGGCAAAGTGCAGAAGGCAGCGGCGATGCTGGACATCGAGCGACTTCTTCATCGAAAACCGCGACAGCTCTCGGGCGGTGAGCGTCAGCGCGTCGCGCTCGCGCGCGCGATGGTGCGCGAGCCAGACGTATTCTTGCTCGACGAACCGCTGTCGAACCTCGATGCCAAGCTGCGTACGCTGGCGCGCGACGAGCTCCAGAGCTTCCAGCGACGGCTCTCGACCACGACGATCTACGTGACCCACGACCAGGTCGAGGCGATGGGCCTCGGCGACCGTATCGCGGTGATGAACAAGGGTCGAATCCGCCAGCTGGGAAAGCCCCAGGAGGTGTACGACGAGCCGAGCGACACATTCGTTGCGGGCTTCCTCGGATCGCCTCCCATGAACCTCTTCGAACGCGGTCGAGTGCTCGTCGGGTTCCGCCCCGAGCACCTTCGTCCCAGAGGATCGCATGCACCCGACGACCGAGTGACCGACTTGTCGTTCCGGGTTCATCGCATCGAAAACCTCGGTGCCGACCATCTGATCTACGGGAGTCTGCTGGATCTTTCGCCGGGGCAAAAGATCGTCGTCAAGCTGCCGTACACCGTTCGACTGTCAATCCAGTCGGGGCAGGACTGTGCATTCTCGATCCGAGACAACGATCTCAAGTTCTTCGACAAGGAGACCGGCATCCGCACGGCTGGACGCCCACTGCGAAGCGTCGCATGAGCAGCGGTAGCGCGCGCCTTGCCGACGACGAGCGCTGGCTGGGGCGGCTCTTTCTTGCCCCTGCGATCACATACGTCTTCGCCCTGGTGGGCGCGCCGTTCGCGCTCGCAGTCTTTTACAGCTTCACGAATGTCTCGATCAGTAGCTCGCACGCGACGCTGGTGGGCCTCGCCAACTTTCGCGCGGCCATCGGGGACCCCACGTTTCGAAGGGCCTTCGGCAACACGTTTCTCTTCGCATTCGTGTCGCAGGTCTTCGTCGTCGTGTTGGCAAGCGTCCTCGCGATCGCGCTGAAGAAAGACTTCCCGGGCAAATGG
>JALYHX010000412.1 GCA_030776305.1 Myxococcota bacterium | reverse complement strand
GCCAAGATAGCATGCAGAGTATTTGATAAAAAAATAGTAGGTTACGAGGCATAGGGCGAACGGGCGATTGTCCGAGCGCGCTTCGCTGCCGCAACGCAAGCCGTACGTGGTTGCGTGCATAGCGGCGCGGAGATAGTCGCACCCGTCGGATTCCGCGGATCATGCGTGTGGATCTCTTTCAGTACGAGCTTCCTGCCGAGCTCATTGCGCAAAGGCCGGCCGAGTCCCGAGAGCTCGCGCGCCTTCTGTATCTTCCGCCGAGGGGCGCAGCACCGGAGCACCGGCAAGTATCCGAGCTTCCGCAGCTCTTGCCTGCCGGCGCTCTCGTCGTCGTGAACGACACGCGCGTGGTCCCGGCGCGCCTCGTCGGGCGCAAACACGATACGGGCGGTCAAGTCGAGGTGTTCCTCGTTGGGCGTACCGGAATTCGCGAACTGGAGATCGCGCCTGGCGATGTTCGCCGCGTCGATGTGTGGAAGGCTTTGGGCAAGGGCGGGAAGCGCCTGAGGTTCGGCGCCGATATCGATGTCGGTCCAGAGCTCGTCGTGCGTTTGCTCGGCCGCACCGAGGACGACGGCCTGCTGGAGGTAGCGCTCTGGACTCGTTCGCGCGAACCGGTGGACGTGGCGGTGCGCGCCTTTGGTCGTGTGCCGCTTCCGCCGTACATCAAGCGAGAACCCGAAGCTCACGACGCCGAACGCTACCAAACGGTCTACGCCCGTCACGACGGCGCGGTCGCTGCCCCGACCGCCGGCCTGCATCTGACGAACGCGATTCTCGGACAACTCGCGGTGCGCGGATGCGACATCGCCAGCATTACACTGCACGTCGGGATCGGGACATTCCAGCCGGTCACGGTCGACGACCTCGATTTGCACACGATGCACGTGGAGCGCTTTGCCGTCCCCCAGTCGACGGCCGACGCCATTGCGAGGGCGAGGGCCAGAGGCGCTCCCGTGATTGCGGTCGGCACCACGACTGTTCGCGCGCTCGAGAGCGCCGCCGATCCGGAGCGCCCCGGATGCGTGCTCGCAATGTCGGGTCAAACGCAGTTGCTCGTGCAGCCAGGATATCGATGGCGGGTCGTCAACGCTCTTATGACGAATTTCCACCTACCACGCTCGACGCTGCTGGCACTCGTGTGCGCGCTTGGGGGTGCCGAGCAAGTACTCGAGGCGTATCGCATCGCTGTGCGCGAACGCTACCGCTTCTTTTCATACGGAGACGCAATGCTCCTCTGGAGACGAGATTGAAGCCGATCGCCGCGGGCTTCAAGTTCCGTGTCCTGGCGCGCGATGGGCAAGCCCGCCGAGCCGTGCTCGTCACACCCCACGGCGACGTCGACACGCCGACTTTCATGCCCGTAGGAACGCAGGCGAGCGTCAAGACGCTGGCGCCCGAGGAGGTTGCCTCGACAGGGGCCCGCATCGTACTCGGAAACACGTACCATCTGATGCTCCGGCCAGGCGCGGAGAGGATCGCGCGGCTCGGCGGCCTTCACGCGTTCACGCGCTGGCCACACGTGATGTTGACCGATTCGGGCGGCTTTCAGGCGTATTCGCTGTCCCTCGGGAACGCGAGACGGTCGGCGTCTCCGCTCGTCGACGCCGGTGAAGAGGGATTCACGTTCAGATCTCATATCGACGGATCGACGCACGCGCTCACCCCCGAGCAAGCCGTGCGATTGCAGTCCCTTTTGGGGGCGGACATCCAAGTGCAGCTCGACGTATGCCCACCCGGTGATGCCACACGGACCACCGTCGAGGCGGCCATCGCTCGAACCACGCGCTGGGCCAGACGCGCGCTCGCCGTCGAACGCCCCGAGGGACAAGCGATCTTCGGGGTCGTTCAGGGTGCGGGCTTCGTCGACTTGCGTTTGGCCCATGCTGAAGCGCTGGCAGCGCTTCCGTTCGACGGGCTCGCGCTCGGAGGTTTCTCCGTGGGCGAGCCGACTCAAGAGATGCACGATACGCTGCTCCAGGTGGCCCCGGCGCTCGACCCGGAGCGACCGCGGTATCTCATGGGCGTCGGCACGCCGCGCGACCTCGTCGTCGCGATCGGAGCAGGGATCGACATGTTCGATTGCGTATTGCCCACGCGCAACGCGCGCAATGGCCAGGCGATCACGCGGTTTGGCCCCCTCGTGATCAAGCAAGCGCAGTGGCGGGACG
>JALYHX010000411.1 GCA_030776305.1 Myxococcota bacterium | reverse complement strand
CGGGCAATCGTGGTCCACTCTGCAAGGGGCGCAGTATTGTCTGGGGAGGCACGCACTGCGAATGGCGCCGAAGCTGCGTTTGGCCATCGTCACGTTCGGTGCAACGTCGACAACCGCGCACCACCAGCCTCCCGGGCAATCGCTGTCCACCGTACACTTGCCCAAGATCGTGCAGAACGCGTTCGCGTCCGTCGGCGAAGTACCGTAGCAAGCGAAGCCGTCGACGGCGTCACATGCCGGGTTGTTCGCCTCTCCGTCGCTCGGCGCGCAGGAAGCTCCCCATTGTCCGGTGTGCGGCGCGAGTGGAATCGTGTTCGGAGCGCACCAACTCTTCGGCTGGGCGTCGTTGCAGTACGAATTGAAAGGACATGTGGCCTGCTGCGTGCAAACTTGGTGACACTTCGCCCCCCCGCCGGGGTGCTCGGCGATGCATTCGCTGCCCGAAGGGCAGCGCGACGAGTCGCACGTCGCCGCGGACGAGCACCCGAGCGGCGCTAGAAGCACTGCCGACGAAGCCAACAAACCAGACAAAGCGAGTGCGAGCGCACACCGCCGAAACCAAGCAGCGAAGGTCTGGTTCATTCTCGGCCCCGGGGCTTCGACGCCTTGACGATGCGCGCGTCGAAGATACTCTCTCAAAGTATCGCTTAGCACGCTTCCGGCCCTGCCGGAGCACGCAGAAAGACCCCCGTCATGGCGTCCCGCACGACAGCTTGGCTAACTGCGATTGGCCCTGCAGCCGCCATCGCCTGCGGTAGCGCGGGAAGCGCCAAGGAACAACCAGACAGCGGTCCCGCCCCGGCGGCGACTACCGCCAGCGATGATGGAGGCGGCATTGCCTGGACGCCCGGCGGCGACTCGAACCCCGACGGGTTTGCCTATCCCAGCCCGGCCAATGGCTACGGCAGAAACATTCGTAGCGGCACGACGCCCGGAAGCGTCATGGCCAATTTCAAGTTCCTCGGATACGTCAACGCCATGGTCTCGCCACGGCCGACGAAGATCAGTTTGGCCGACTATTACGACCCATGCGGCAAACGCTACAAGCTCATTCACGTCACGGTCGCCTCGGTTTGGTGCGGGCCATGCCAGCAGGAGACAATCGCGACAGTCGCGGCCCAAACGGAGCTCCTCGCCCAAGGCGTCGTCGTCCTTCAGGCGCTCGACGACGGTCCAGTGCAGCAGACGGGGGCCACTCAGGGCGACCTCGATCGCTGGATCAGCAAGTACCACACGAATTTTACGGAGCTCCTCGACCCCGGCCTCCAGAACTTCGCCGGGTTCTTCAAGGCGGCCGAGGTCCCGTGGAACGCCGACCTCGACCCGCGGACCATGGAGATCGTCGATGCAAGCCCCGGGTGGGCTGGGGACATCATGACGGAGCTCGCACCCGCGTTCAGCGCGCTGCCGGCGGCGCCGAGTTATCCATCGACGGTGACGTGCAACTAAGGTGATGACACGCACGATCCCGTCGGTCGTCGGCGCTGCCGCAACGCTGATCCTCGGATGCGGCGCGTCGGGGCCAGCCGCGGCCCCATCCGTCGGCGGGTACGCGGGGTCTTCCGCAACGATCGCGCCGGATTTCACGGGTCGCGATGCGGACGGAAACACGTTTCGATTGAGCGATCATCTCCGCAAGGAAGTCGTTTTGCTCGATTTCTGGGCGACGTATTGCGAACCGTGCAAGGCGGAGTTTTCGCACCTTCGCGCCATGTATGACCGGGAGCGGGCGAACGGGCTTCTCGTGGTCGGTGTTGCGATGGATGGGCCGGAGACGGTCGCGGACGTACCTGCGTTCGTGAAGCGGTTCGAGATCGACTTTCCCATAGTCGTCGACGACGACTCGCGCATCGCGAGCCTGTACAACCCGAAAAAGTCGATGCCGCTCAGCGTGATCATCGACAGAGCAGGTCGCATCGCCGTCGTGCGCGAGGGATACAACCCGGGGGACGAGCGGCTGGTCGCCGCAGACGTCTCCGTGGCGCTTGGCCACCACCGCGCGGAACAGTAACGTCGTCGCGCGGTGACGCGGACACAAGCGACAACGATCGCGTGCGCGCTCGGCATGGCGCTGTGGGCGCAAAAAGCGCGAGCAGTCGACGTGGCCGAACTTGGCAGCGACCGGCTCCAGCTCGACGTGACCGAGACAAGCATCGTCGCGCAGCACTTCGACGCTCGCGAGAGCGAGCTCGCTCAGGAGAATGGATGGGGGCAATGGCTGAACCGCATCAACGCGACGCTGCGCTGGGACAAGTGGAGCGCCGGGCTGCGGCTGGACTCGGCTGTCTATTGGCGCCGCCCCGTGGACAACCCCAATTCTCGGAGCCTCAGCATGGCGGACCAAACGGGAATCGCTGCAGACAACGAGTCGCGTTTCGAGAATTCGATCTATCCCGCCAAGATGTGGGTGACCTATGCGTCGCCGGGTGTCGAACTGACCGCAGGTGACGCCTACGTGCAATTTGGACGCGGATTGACGCTGTCGATGCGCAAGGTCGACGAGCTCGGTATCGATACGACGATCCGCGGTGCGAAGGTTCAAGTGCAAAAAGACCCGTTCGCGCTCACGGCAATCGCGGGATTCGGCAACCCGTCCCGTGTCGACGAAGCCACCGGAGGCGCGTTGTTCCCGACGCATGACCTGGTGCAAGGCGACCCGCGCCTCCCTCTTTTTGGCAGCGATCGGATCATCGGCGTCGAAGTCCAAGCTGGCCGTGGCCTCCCTGTGACGCTATCGACGCGCGCCGTGCAATTCACGCGTTGCGCGCCGTACGAATACGACGCCAATGGTGCGATCGTGACCGAATTCTTGCAGCGTCCCGGAACCGTGACCCTTGGTAGCTGCGATGGCGGCGACACCGCGAGATGGTTGCAGCAGCTCGCGCAGGTCCCACCGTCCCTCCGCGACCGTCAGATCACGATGGTGGGACAGTCCCTCGAGCTTCCAAGCTTGTGGGGCCACGGCAAGCTCTACGTCGAGGCGGCGGGCCAGCAGCGGCGCAGTGACCTCGCGGCCGAGAACGCAAATCCCAATGGCAATGCGCTCTACGCATCGCTGTCGCTGGACATGCGACCGCGCGGAATTCAGATCACCACGACGCTCGAGCTCAAGAGCAACCGCAACTTTTATGTCGTCCCTGCGAGCGCGGATTCAGCACGCGCCGGCGAATTCTCGGTCGTCACCTACTCGTTCTTGCCCCCGGCCGAGACGTTCAACATGATCGACACCGAGGGGACAGGCAACTTCAATGCGTGCGTCGATGGAGGGCGGTTGCGCGCGGACGTGAACGTCGCATCCCACGTGATGGTCTACGCGCAAGGAATCTACGCCGACACGAAGTCGGAGCAGAGCAACGGCCGTTGCGACGCGCTCGGCCGCACGCTGTCGACGGTCGCGGCGGGTGGCATAGAAGACCACGTTTGGGACGGCATCGGCGGTCTCGAATGGTACTTCGACGACCATTTGTCGCACGCGTTCATTTGGGCGGGTGCGCGCGACGACACGAGGCAAGACTCCACTCTTTTTTACCGCGAACAGCACGTCGAGTATTCGATCGTCAAATACCTCGGCGGGCCATGGTCGGTCGAAGTCCAAGGGCGTCATCGCCACCGGCGAGAAGACGCGCTGAACGTCGACCAATGGTGGACGGAGGGAGAAAACTACATTGCGGTCAAGATGGTACCCAAATGGGTCTTCACGCAGGGCTTCGAATACACGACATACGTTGGACAACCGGCTTTGTATTTCAACGGCGCGGCGCTCTACAAGTTGACGAGCGGTTCGAACATTCGAGTCTTCGTCGGCCAGCAGCGCGGGGCATTCCGTTGTGCGAGCGGCATCTGTCGGTACTTTCCCCCGTTCGAAGGCGTGCGCGCGGAGCTCACATTGAGGTTTTAGATCACCTGGGGAACGCTGCCGAGTTGCCTCCGTCGACGGTGATGACGCCGCCCGTAGTCGCGCGCGCCGACGCCAGATACACGAACGCGTCGGCCACCTCGTCGGCCGTGACTTCGCGGCCCAGAAGGTTCGCACGGAAGTACGCGTCGACGCTCAGCCCGCGGGCTTTTGCGCGCGATTCGAGGACTCCGCCATCGAAGAGCTGCGTGCGAATCCGGTCGGCGTTGACAGCGTTGGAGCGGATGCCGCGCGGACCCAGATCGACCGCGTACTGGCGCATCAAGCCGATGAGCGCGCTCTTCGCCACTGCGTATGGCCCGAATCCGGGGCCCGGGTTGAAAGCACTCTTGCTCGCATTGAAGCAAAGACAGCCACCCCGGCCCTGCGCGGTCATGACCTCGATGCCGGCCCGAGCTACCCGCGCGTGCGCGAGGCAGTTGATTTCGAGCGAATCCCGGAGGCGTGCCTCGCCGTCCGCCTCATCGAGCTGCCCCTCGGGCGCATTCCCAGCATTGGATACGATGACATCGACCCCACCCCATGCCGAGGCGGTACGCGCGAACGCGGCGTCGATTTGCCCGGGGTCGAGGACATCGGCGACGACCATGAGGGCCCGGTCCCTGTGGGCAGCGAGCTTCTCGAGCGCCCCCGCGAGCGCATCGAAGTCTCTGTCGACCATCGCGACATGCGCACCGGAGGCGAGCATCCTCGCCGCACAGGCGAGACCGATGCCGCTCGCGGCGCCCGTGACGAGCGCGATACAGTCGGACATGGGCATCTTGACAGCGGGCTTGAGCTTTGCCTGCTCGAGGCTCCAATACTCGACGTCGAAGAGATCCGAACGCGCGCATGGCGCGTAAACGCCGACCTCCGTGGCACCCGTCATCACGTCGATGGTGTGCTCGTAGATGTCGAGGACGATGTCCGCGTCGCGCGCGGTTCTACCGACTGCGCACGCGCCGAATCCGGGCAAGAGGATGACACGCGGCCAGGGGTCGAGCTTCGTCTTCTGGACGTTCTTGTTGCGGCACATCTCATCGAAGTACACATCGTATTTGCGAGCGTATTCGGCGATAGCTGCCTCGAACTGGGTCGCGAGCTTGGCGAAATCCGTATACGCCGCGTTCGGTATGAAGAGAGCATTCGGCTTCGTGCGAAGGACATGGTCCGGGGTCGCGCAACCTTTGGCGATAAGGTCCCATGCGTCGCGTCTCTCGAGAAAGGTGAGAATTTTGGGCGTCGCGCGCGTGCGTAGGATGGGGCCTCGTTCGGGCGGGAGGCCGGAGAGCTTGGCGAGTGCCCCGCGCAGCCTCGGCAGCACGTAAGTCTCGGGGGCCAGAACGCGCGCGGCGACCGGCGCCGTCGAGGCGCGCGTCTTGTCGGCGATGTGGCGTTCGGCACGAGTCACGGCGTCGATGGTTCTCTCGTAGCTCTCCTTCGCCGATTCGCCCCATGTGAACATGCCGTGCTTTTCGAGCACCATGACCGCAGGCTGCCCGAGTGCCGATGCGTGGACGAAAGCTTCGTAAC
>JALYHX010000410.1 GCA_030776305.1 Myxococcota bacterium | reverse complement strand
CCTCTGTCGACTTCACCGCGAGTCGCCCGACGTCCCGCGCGGGCGCGACTTCGTCGAGAATGAAGCGGTCCTTCTTGAACGCCTCTAGTACCTTGGCTCCGCGTTCCTTCTGCTGCTTCCATGCGGGGCCGCCGCCCTCCTCGTGTGCCGAGGACCGGAGGCGTTGAGCTGCCGCCTTGATCTGCTCGCGCTGATCGTCCGAAAGCTTCAACTGTTGCGCCCAGTGGATCATGCCACCCTTGTGCGCTTCACCCATGCTTTCGGCCATGCGCTCGTGCATGCGCGCCTCGAGCGCGTCGACGAACGCGGTGCGCTGATCGGGCCCGAGTATCGCGCGCAAGCGCTCGAACGCCGCTCGATCCGCCGGTTGCAACGCGGCGACCGCGGCGGCAACGGCGTCGATGTTCGGTCGAAGCGCAGCGCGGTCGATGGCGCCCGCTTCGACTTGCGCCGCCAGCGCGGTCATCAATGACTTGCGTGCCGCGCGAGCTGATGAGTGGCGCGCGTCCGCGCCAGAAGCCAGCTGCTCGATGTCGGCGCGCTGCGCGGCGGTCAGTGGGACGTCCGTCAGCGCATCGCCAACCATCTTCACGGGCCCGTGCGCCGACTGAGCCACCGGCGCGCGCGTCGCCGCCGCACTGGCAGTCGTGGGCTGCTCTGACGAAGCCGTACCGCCGCAGCCGAGCGCCGCGGCGCCGAGCGTAGTCGAAAGAGCAATGGCAAATAGGGGGAGCCGTCGAGTACGCATCGGCAATGACCTCCGGGTGTGGACCACCGTCCGTCCCGTGAGTCTACGCACAGGCCCGACGGAATGCTTTCACTCGAGCGGTAGAGATTCGTAAAGCCGGGAAAAGCGGGACGCGTCTAAAAAATGAACACGCCGCACGCGATGACGGTCGACCAAAGGCCTTTGGGATGGCCCTCCGCGCTCTGCACGATATTGCGCGATTTGAGGATCGTCTTCTCCAGGCGGAACACTTGCTCTCGTTCGCTCCATGCCTTCTCGGCGTCGAAGTCGATCCCGAGAGTCGTCGCGAGCATCGTTGCCGCGAGGTCCTCCGCGTAGTCGCCAGCCTTCTTGGCGGTCTCGCCGTAGCTATGGTGCTCGGACAGGTAGCCGTACCGCTCCTTGTCTGCGGGCCGTGCGAGACCGATCGCGGCAGCAATCAAACGGTTCGGCTCGTTCGTATCCTGACGCGCCATGACGCAGTGCACGATCTGCCCCGGCATGATGAGCTTCTCCCCCTCCTTGCGACTCAACTCTCGGCAGCGCGGCGGGAAGATCGAGCTCACCGTCACCAGGTTTGCCTTCTCGATCCCCGCATTGCGCAGTGCGAGCTCGAAAGACGACAAGCGGTCCTTGTGGACGCCGACACCGTTCGTGAAAAAGATGGCCTTGGGAACGAACAGCTCGTGCGTTCTTGGAAACCCGCTTTGTCCGATCTCGATCCTGTTGTTTTCGTTGTCTTTCTTTCCCATACGGCGCACACCCTCCACCCCGATCGCGGCGCGAGATTACTCGGATCGTCTGGTCGTTGCGTGAAAATTGGGCAACGTTCCTTGCTAGCGGCGCGGGCGGTTCTTCGGCGTCCCTTTTTTGGCCGCCTTCTTCGCCGCGGTGCTCGCCGCCTTCTTCGGCGCTTTCGTCGCCGCCTTCTTCGCCGACGCTTTTGACATCCCGTCGGCGGTCGCGTTCGCTTGGGGCTTGGGTGTGCGAGTCGCAGGCACACCTGCGGCAAGTCGCTTCGCGGCTGCCTTGTACGCGTCATAGAGACGGGGTACCGGCCAGGTCGAGAGCGTCTGGCGCAAGCCGCTGTCCTTTGATCGCTTTTGCTGATCGAGGATGGCGTCGATGAGCTTCTCTCGCGTCCCGAACTTCTCCTTCACCTCGGCAAATGTCGCGTGCAGGCGCAGGAGCTTCGCGTTCGACACGTGGGCAAGCCCCTTGCTCTTGTTCGTGCGCGCCATCCACAAATCTTCGCCCGTGAGCTTCTCCACGGCGCTGACGAGCTTCGCCTTGTCGCCGAACGTCTCTTTCACGAGCGCGAGGGGGCTTTTGGTGGCCATGGCATCGGTCCTTTGGGATGCGCGAGATGACTCGCGCGGCGAAAACGGGCGCGGAATCTACCAAGCAACCGCGACATCAGCAAGGACGACGAGGGGGCCCGCTTGCTCAAGGCCCGCCGGAAGCGCTATTCCCGAGCGATGCTCGCTTCGACGACGTCGGCGGTTGATCGGTACCGCCGGTAGTACTTGCTGACGTTCACGACGTAATCGCGCGTCTGCTGGAACGGGGGGATGCCGCCGAAGCGGATGACCGCACCATCACCGGCGTTGTAAGCCGCAATCGTGAGCTCCAAGTCCCCATTGAACTCGTTCGCGAGGACCCGCAGTAGCCTCACCCCGCCAAAGATATTGTCGTGCGGGTCGTCGATGTCGCGCACGAGCATGAGCGACGCCGTATCGGGCATGAGCTGCATGAGGCCCCGGGCGCCCGACACGCTGACCGCGCGAGGATCGTAGTCGCTTTCGCAGCGGACGACGGCGCGAACGAGCTGCTCCGGAATCTGATACAGCGTCGCCGCCTGGTGAATCCAAGCATCGTACCGAATATAGCGCGCGATGTCGTGGTCGCTGGGAGGCACCGGGGTGACGCCGGGCGCCGCCCCCGGTTTTTGCCAGCCATTACCGCGAATGTAAAGACGGTACCGGCGATCGCCGGCGGGGCTATTCGTGAAGTGCACGGTCCCGTCCCCGTCCGTGTACGTGTAGATGTCACCCTGCGCGACGGCGGGAACGGCCACTACGGCCGCCACGGCAGCGGCGCGAACCATCCAAAGCAGGCGGACCACCACCTTTAACTCTGACAAGCAGCGCGACTCTTCGCAAGTTTGCCGAGGCTTTCTCAGCTTTGGGTCCGAGGTGAGGCTTTCCCAGAATGCTTGGCGGGGTGTGTCAAAACTTGGCCATACGCCGCAGTCTCCGTTACTCGGTCGAGACATGGAGACACACATGCTCCAAGGATCGACCTCAGGACGCTTTTCGGAGCGCACGCTCGTCGACCGAGTCCTCAGCGCTCTGGCTTCGTTTTCGTGCGCTCGTGTGTGGGCGCGGCCGGTAGGCCGCCATGTACTGCTCGGGTTGAACGGGGAAGCGCCTTTCGCTCGCCTGACGGCGCTGGCCGGCGGGTCGTACGGTCTGGCGTTTCAAGGGGAGAGGGGCGGCAGGTGGGACCTCCTCCTCGTCGACGATCTCCCGGCCGTCGTCGAGCACGCGCTCATCGGAGCCGGCGCCCTCACTGGCTGAGGGGGCGGGTTGCGATTGCGCCCGGCGGCATTAGTCTCGACGCGTGTTCCGCACGCCGATGACGCTCGATCGGATGCACCGCATTCTGACGGTTCTCGTCGGAGTGATCTGCGTGTTCGCCATCGTGACAACGCTGTCGGTGCGGCGGAACGTCGGGATCGACACGTTCGCGTTCGTCGTTGTCGTCCTCGGCCTCGCCTGGGCCATGTCCCCGCGCGAGCTCGTCATCGATGAGCGCGAGGTTCGCATCGTCCGGCGCGCGTGGTGGCCGCTGAGGGTTCCGATGGACGTCGTGAGTGCCGCGGCTCCGCTCGATCGTTTCGGTGGGGGCGCGATCCGCCTCTTCGGCGTCGGCGGCTTCTTCGGAAGCTACGGGTTCTTCACGAGCTCAGGTCTCGGACGCTTTCGCCTCTATTCGACGCGCCGCGGGCAGGCGCTCATCCTGCGCAGAAGCGACGACGCGATGCCGATCGTGCTCACACCGGACGACGTCGCGGGTGCGGTCGCAGCCATCGACAAAAGACGAACTGTCGATCGGCTGTGATACTTTCGATCGCGTGGGCGTGTCGGCGTTCGTGCTCCTCATCGGCATGACAGGACTCGGGACGCCGCGCGTTTTCGCTCAAACTCCGCCCCCGTCCCCGACCCTTTCGCCCGACGCTCACGTCGACTTCGCCGTCCAGCCGCCGGACGCAATGACGCAGCCGGCAGGACAGCTCTCCGGGGCGCGGCAAGCAGAGGTTCGTGTGGGCGGCCCCGAACCAGCAGACCCGAGTGACGCCCCGCCGCCCGTGCGACCCCGCCACCAAGGACTTGTCCTCGAGACAACGCTCGGTGTCCTCGAATTCGCTGGCGAGTTCCGCCACGTGGCTCCGCCAGCTTACTGGACGCACGCCCAGCTCGGGTACGAGATTGTATCGTGGTTCATGCTCTTCGGAGAGGCGGAGCTCGCGTTCACCGACACGAGCGAGTCCCAAGATGCTTCGCATTCGCGCGCGGTCCCCCTCTGGGGCTTTGGCGGAGGTGCGCGCGCCACCGTGCGCCACAAGCACGTCGCAGGATTCTTCCAAGCGAGCATGGGGGGGCTGACGGCGCAGGTGCCTCACGGCGCGCTCACGCACCTCGGATTCAGCGACGCGGAGAGTCTGCACGCGCAGTTCGGCAGCAGGGGAGGGCTCGAATGGTACGCGAGGGAACGCCATCTCGCTCTATGCCTGCAAGGTGGGCCGCGCATCGCAGAGGGGTTTTCCCGCGCCATTTCGAACGCGGGCGCCCTCCCGCTCATGTGGGATGCGGCCGTGGGGTTCCGATATACGTTCTAGGCGTAGTACCGTTGAGACGGCCCTGCTGATGAGGCTCGCGCGCATTGCCCTCGCGAACGTCAACGCCACCGTCGGCGCATGCCGCTCGAACGTCGACCGATGCATTAATTCAGCGCGCGCTGCAGCCGCTGACGGCGCCACGCTCGTCGCGATGCCTGAGCAAGTCGTGGGGGGTTATCCGCCCGAGGATCTCATCCAGTGGCGGGCTTTCGTCGACGCCCAACAGGCCGAGCTGCGACGCTTCGCCCGCGAAACCGCGTCGCTCCCGTGTGCTTGCGTCCTGGGGTTGATCGTTGCCCGGGGGTCGCACCTCTACAACGTCGCGGCCCTCGTCCATGCCGGACAGGTGTGGGGCTTCGTCCCGAAGGAGAAGCTGCCCCTTTACAACGTCTTCTACGAAGCGCGGACGCTCGCCCGAGGCGCGCCGGGAGTGTACGACACCATCGACGGGGTCGCGTTCGGCGATCTCATTTTCGAGCTCGACTTCGCGACGGTTTCACTCGAGGTCTGCGAGGATTGTTGGTCGCCCGATGGGCCGATGCGACGGCGATCGTACGCGGGAGCGGAGATCGTCGTGAACGTGAGCGCGTCGCCGTTCCGCCTCGGAATCACCGAGACTCGGCGGGAAATGATCGCGACGCGCGCGGCCGACTGTCAGGTCACCGTCGCCTACATCAACATGGTTGGCGCCAATGACGGCCTCATCTTCGATGGCGGTGGATACATCGCGCAGAACGGTCGCGTGCTGCTCGCGGGGAACCGCTTCCGAGAGGGGGTCCAGGCCATGACAATCGATCTCGAGCGCACGAGGCGGTTGCGCACCGAGAATACGACGTGGCGCGAAGATCAAGAGGCGTTCGCCGCTCTCGCCGCCAAGCCGACCCGCGTGCGCGTGGATGCGCCGACGGGAGGGCGTGCTGCGCTCGTCTTCCCCGTGCCCCCGGACAGGACCTTCTTTCTGCCTTCCGGCGTCGCGCCGAAGCCGCCACGCGAAGAGTTCTGCGAGGAGCTGCTCGACGCGCTGGCCCTCGGAGTCGGCGATTACTTCGAGAAGAACGGCGTCTTCAAGACCATCGGAGTGGCGCTCTCCGGTGGTCGCGACAGCCTCCTCGTCCTCGCCGTCGCACGGCGATGGATCGACAGGCGGTGGCCAGAGCTTACGGAACGCGACCGGAGCGCCAAGGCGAGGACCCTCTTGCGGACATTTTACATGCCAACCCGCTACTCGTCGGCGGAGACGCGCGCGGCTGCAGAGCAGTCAGCACGGGACTTCGACGCGCCGCTGGCCATCGTGTCCATCGACGAAGCGTTCGAGAGCGAATTGGCGGCGATCGAGAAGATGCTGCAGCCCGGCGAGACGCTCACGGCGCCGGCCCGTCAGAACGTGCAGGCGCGTGTCCGCGCGGTGCGCATGTGGACGTGGGCAAACAGCGCCGGGGGGCTCTTCTTACAGACGAGCAATATGAGCGAGAAGGCCGTCGGTTACGTCACGATCGGAGGAGACGGCGAAGGAGCCCTCAGCGTCATCGCGAACGTTCCAAAGACCGTCGTCAATTACGTGCTCGACTGGCTCTACGAAAAGACGCACGCGGAGGGGATTCGCATGACGCTCCTCAAAGCAGCAAGCGCCGAGCTCGCCCCCGACCAGGAGGATGAGCGCGAGCTGATGCCATTCCCTGTCCTCGACGCGTGCTTCGCCCTCTTCGCGGGCGAGAAAATGGCCCCCGGCGAAGTCGCCATGGCGCTGCGCGCCATCTTCCCCGAACACTCGTCGGACAACCTCGACGACTGGGCGGCGCGGTTCGTCAGGCTGTTCACTGCGTCGATCTACAAATGGGTGCAGGCACCGATTTCGCTTCATGTGGGGAACCTCGATCTGGAGCGCGAACGGGCGTTGCAGCTTCCCGTCGTCCAGAGAGACGAGTGGCAAAAGCACTAGGGCGCGGCAGTGCTCACGCGAATATTGCGCTGTGAGCATGAGGCTATGGAGTTCAAGGCAGGCGTCGAGGTCGGGGTCGTTCGCTAAACTCCGATGCCCGCTTCGCCGCGTTTCGTGAAGCTCGCGAGCAGCGCCAGCGGCGCCCACAGCAAGAAGAGAAGCGGCGTCGCACGCGCGATCATGGCGAGTGCGCCGATTCCCGTCGCATGGCTCCCGTCTCGGCGAACGACGACCACAGTGTGACCCCTCGTTATGGTGTCAGGTGCCCAAGGCTTGATCTCGAATCTGGCAAGCCAGTCGAGCAAGAGCACGAGGTAGGCGATAAGCCTTCCGCGCGGCCGCATCGAATCGTAGAAGACCTTTCGCGCGCGGATGTCGGGCGTCGCGAAAAGCGCGTACATCGCGAACGTCAGCCAAGTGAATCCCTCGACGCGGCTCGTCGCTTCGATTAGGAGATGGAACCATACGCCCGACCAGAGCGCGAAGATCCGCGTGCGGCGCGCCCAGAGACCGCAGGCGAGGAAAAGCTCGGTCGCGATGGCGAGCTTCGCAACCGCGCTGGCGCAGTGCGGCTGGGCGAGCCAGTCCATGACCCCCTCAGGGATCCCCTTTGCTATCGCTTGCGGCGTGAAGAGATGGAAACGCTCGCTGAGGACGAGCCCACCGCGCCAATCGGCGTCGAGCAGCTTCGAGCCCCCCGACGCCAGGTAGATAATGGATACTTGGAGCTGCGCCAACCGAGCGGCCCACAGCGGACCAATACGCGTCCCACGCGGCTTGCCGGCGACGTAAAAGGAGCGGTCGCACGGCGCCAGGGCCACCAGCATCGAGTAGCAGAAGAGCGCCCATCGATTGTGATGAAACTGGACGCGATCGCAGGCAAGGACGAATGCGCCGCAGAGGGCGCTCGCGAGCAGCGCGGTGCGGGGGCGGTGTCCCACGACGACGAGCACAGCGAGGAGCAGCTGCGCCGCGACGAGCACTGTGTAGGCGGTCCGCGAGGGGACGATCGCCTCGGGGACGATCGGCCAGTGAAAGAAGTCTCCGAAGTACCCGTCCTGAAGCTCCCGTGCCGCGCGTAGGGCGTTGGCGAAGAGGAGGAGGCCGAGGGCCAAGCGCACCGCGCCGAGCACGTATGTGTCGCCGATCTCGTCGCGCCAACGCCGAATTGCGGCGAGCATCTACGGCACGGTCCGGACGAGGCGGCGGTGGCTGAGAAGGGTGACAATGTAAGGATCGCCTCCGTTCTTCGAGACCCAGACATCCGCGCCGAGCCGCGACGTTTCGACGTCGTCGGGAATGTGATCGGCGACGTCGTCGAGCGCTCGCTGCAGGCGCGCGAGCTGTGCGGCGACGCCGTAAGAGGCGAAGACGCGCGTGTCGACCGCACCGATGGTTGGGTCGCGGACGCGGTCGTGCCACGAGAAACGATTCAGCTGGCCACGGCGGTCGCGAGCGCGCCATGCGCCACCCGCCGCGGGCAACCGTTCGGCGCCGACCTCACGTACGAGATGGATCTCCAGGGTCGATGTCTCGGGGAACATGCGGAACCCGAACGAGTAGTCGGGCCGGAGCGCCGCAGTGAGCACGAGCGTCGCCTGCCCCGCAATCCAGGAGGTCGCGAAAGCAACGCGCCAGCCGGGGCCGACGCCTCGCACAACCTTCACGCTAGTCCGGAGGCCCGAGCAGAGCGAGGGATCGGACGACAAACCTGACCTCCGCGTACCCCTCAGCCCAAGCGGGGCTCATTTGCGTCTCGCGCCACCACCGTGCGACGATCGTGGCATCGTGCGGTCATTTCTTGTCGTCGTTGCCTGGTCGCTGTTCGCCGGCTGCGGCCACAAAGCAACCACGCCTCCCAAGGACCCGTCGATCGACGAGGTCACCTCTCAGAAGGTCGCACCGGCCGCGACAAGATCCGCCGACGTGATGCCGGTGGTTCACGCAGCGGAACAGGCTGTCGTCCCCATCGATCCGCCTTCCGGTGGCATGCGCGTAGGCCACCTCGAGGGTCGGGACCATCTGGGCCATCTGTTCGAGGCGCTCGCTCGACTCGAGAGCGATCACTCCGGCGACGACGTCCGGATCGTGCAATTCGGGGACTCGCACACGGCGAGCGATCTGGGGACAGCGGCCTTTCGGCGCGCTATGCAGGCGCGATTCGGTGACGGTGGCCGCGGCTTCGTGTCGCTGGGAAGGCCCTGGAAGACGTACACGCAAGAGGGCGTGCGCGGTGGAATGACCGACGGATTCGAGCCAGTTCGCGTGACGTTTCGAAGTGGCGCGTTCTATGGGCTGGACGGCCGATTCGGACTGCTCGGTGTGGGGATCGGCGCGTCGAAGGCGGGCGAGGGCGCTTGGACCGACGTGGTCGCACACACGACGCGCGTCGAGCTCGACTATGGGGAGGCGCCCGTGGGCGGGACATTCGACGTCTTCATCGACGGGGCGCGCGCCAAGCGCATTGCGACGCGCGCGGAGCAGCCTTCATCGGGGTACTGCTCGTTCGACGTGACGGACGCGCCCCATCGAGTCGAGTTGCGAACGATCGGTGACGGCGACGTCCGCGTCTTCGGAATGACGCTCGACCGAGCGCAAGCGGGCGTCGTGGTCGACGCGCTCGGGATCAATGGGGCCCAGATCTTCACGCCGCTGCGATGGAACGAGGAGCACTTTGTCGAGCAGCTGCGCCACCGCGCACCCGACTTGGTCGTCATCGCCTACGGAACGAACGAGTCGCTGGAGAGCAGGCTGCCGGATACCGAGTACGAGCGCGGCGTCGTCGACTTCCTCGGGCGCATTGCCCGCGCGACGCCTGCGGCGGCATGCTTGCTCCTCGCCCCGCCGGATCGCGCAATGCGGGCCACCGGACAGGACGCCTGGGCCACCGCGCCGCGCATCGTCGAAATTACGGAGATTCAGCGTCGCGTCGCCGCGGCGGCGGGGTGTGCGTTTTACGATCAGCTCGAAGCCATGGGCGGCCCTGGGAGCATAAGCGCGTGGGCAATCGAAGCCGAGCCCCGCGCGGCCCGGGACCGAGTCCACCTGACACGCAGCGGCTATGCCCAGCTCGGAACCGCTTTCGCCGGCGATGTCTTGCAGGCCTACGAGCGATGGGGTGCGGAGCGGAGGATGCAGCCCAGCCCCACGCCAAAGACGTGGAGCGCCGCCACCCGGTAGGAAGGTCACGGGGCCAGCCGGTGGCCCCGCGTCTGGAACGCCTCCACGATGGCATTGCTGAGCATGTCACCGATGACCTCCGCGCCGAGAGGCGTCGGGTGTGTCAGGTCCTCGCCACCGAGCTGCGGCCGGGTTCGCGACCATCGCGCCATCGCCCCTTCGCCGCCCATCGCCTCGAACGTGTTCCAGAACGCTGCGCCCCGGGCGAGAGCCACCCGCTTTTGAATGGCGACGAGGTCGAGAATGACACGCTTGGTGACAAGCTTGCCGTCGCGGTGCTCGGCGCGGTCGAGCGGCGAAACGATGAGAAGGGATGCCCCCTTGGCGATGTCCCGCATCTCGTCGACGAGGTCCGTGAGCACCCGTTCGTATTCGTCGCGATCGACCCGCCAGAGATCACTCTCGTTCGTGCCGTACTGGAGGACGATCAACGACGGATCGCGCAGCGCGAGTTGCTCCTTCCAGTGATCGCGGTTCTGCTTCTGCCAGTAGACGGCCATCGCCGCGTGCGACCCGAGCGCATCGTAGACGACGCCCGGCTGGTCTCGCTCGATTGCGACTCCAAACAAGCGCACCGGGCCGCGTCCCACCGCGCGAACCGCGAGCTTCGCCTCTCCGTCGGCGACGCTCACCGACCGAACGCGCGAGACCTTCACGTCTCCGCGCGTCGAGAAGCGAACGGTTCCTCCGCCCCGCACGCTGAGCTCGACATCGCCGCCGCCGGGCTGCTCGAGGTAGTAGAGATCGAAGCGCGACGCGCGTCGGCCGAAGTCGCCGCGCACCGGGGTGGCAAACCAGGCGCGGTCGCCGCCATAACTCGAGAACGACACTCCTCCGAGGCCGTAGAGACCGTCGGCGGCGGTTGGGCCCGCGAGGCGGCTCGCCTTCCATTCTCCGTCCGACCCGTGGAGGACGTCGTTGTGAAAATACCATTGCCAAGGATTGGCGATGAGGATGAATCCGTGGCCGGCATCACCGAACCGCGCCTGCAAGCGGCGGCGCACCGTCCCCGAGATGTAGTCGCTCGCGATGGTCGAGTCGCCGTAATGCAGGATGCGCGTCACCGCGCCGGGGTCCTTGCCGAGCGTGCGCGCCAGTCTCGAGAAGAACGCGTCGAGCGCGTGCCCGCCGGGGTCCTCGATGCTCGTCGTGCGAAGCATCGCGCGGATGGCCCCGTCGAGGGAGGGCAGCTCGGTTCGGGACTCCTCGGGCAGGGCGTTGTTGATGGTGGGCGTGTTCTCGGAAGGTGGAAGCGTCTGCTCTCCGGTCGTCGGCGTCCGAGCAAGAGTGGCTGCCTGCGCTTGGCCGGAATCGTCGTCTCGCGGGGTCCGGTCCCACGGAGTGCGAACGACACGAAAGCGGTGCAAAGTGGGGCTGACGTACGGAATCGCCAGCGCCGCCGCCATGACAAGCAGCGTCCGCGCGGTCTTGCCGAGAAGAGGGTGCGGCTCGCTCATCGACGACCGACGGCCAAGTGAACTGGTGTGGAGGCCGCAAACTCGACGCGCCCTACATGCCGTGAGCGAGGAGCGTGAACGTATCGGATGCACTCGGCACGCCCGCGCCCGTCGTCGTCCATTCGTACACGTACCAGGCGTCGGTGAACGTCGCCCGGTTGGGCACGACGTTGTTCCGAAAGAAGTATCCGGCCGCGCCGGTGCCGCCGGCATCCATCCCGTATCCGAAGAAGCAGAGACTTCCGCTGGTGGGCTCCACGCTGAGCTCTAGCAGGAAGTAGTCATGCTGCGCGGTCACGAGCGTCTGGTTCGTAAAGACGATGTTCATCATCGTCTTGCGGTTCAGAATCCAGGCGTTGGTCCCATCGTTGCTCAGGATCAGCGGCGTCAGTCCCTGGCCATCCATGTAGACGACGCTCGCGTGGCCGAACCATCCGCCTCCCGCGACGAGGGTGTCTCCGGCGCCGGTGATGGGTCGCGCCGAGATGGGATCCTGGGCCGTGCCGCCGTCTTCGGAGGCGGTCAAGATGGTCACCGGCGGCGTACATCCCATCGCGAGACCGGTGCCCATGTCGTTGCTCGCGGCGTTGTCCGCCCCGTAGTCATCGATGAGCCAGGTGGCCTTCGGGTTGGCGCAAATGTTCTTGAGGATCGCGTCGTCACACGCCAAGCCCGTGCAGAATTGAGTGGCCGTGCACGGGTTGCCGCACGCGCCGCAGTTCTTGGGGTCTTTGCTCGTGTCGGCGCACCACCCGTTGCAGCAAGTGAGCATCCCAGGACACGCCGATCCTGCGTCCCCAGCGTCCCCGCCGTCCACACTGCAGGGAATTGCAGGGATACCAGCGTCGGCCGCCGCTTCGGACGCGTCGCTCCCGTCTTGTTGTCCGCCATCCTGTCCGCCGTCGGACGCGTCAGGGGCAGCCGGGCTGTCCGGAGGCGAGTCGACGGTGGCCTCGCCGTCCGCCGCCTGCGCTTCCTGCGCTTCCTGTGCTTCCTGCGCGTCCGTGCTCGAGCTGTCGGGGGTCGCAACGTCGGGCTGCGGAGCGCCCTCCGCGGGCGCGTCTTGAACCGTCGCGTCGCCGGCATCCGCGTTCCCTGGTTTCGTATCGCCACTGCTGCAGTGTGTGAGGAGCCAAGGAAGTGGCACAACGGTGACGAAGAAAACCGCAAGCGAAGCACGGAAGATGCGCATGATGAGGAAGAATAGCCCTGTTGCGCCCTGAGCGCGTGGACAATGAGAGGCGCTCTCGAGTACTCCCTCGTGGTGTGACCCCACGCGTCCGCTTCGCGCCTTCGCCTACCGGCTACTTACACATCGGCGGCGTGCGAACCGCGCTCTTCAATTGGTTATGGGCGCGAAAGACGGGCGGCGCCTTCGTCCTGCGCATCGAGGACACGGACCGAGAACGCAGCACGATGGAGAGCGTGGCGGTCATTCTGCAGTCGCTCGAGTGGCTCGGTCTGACATGGGACGAGGGGCCGGAGGTCGGCGGTCCTCACGGCCCGTATGCGCAACTCCAGCGCCTGCCGCTGTACGCGCAATACGCCGAGACACTGATCCGCGGCGGCAAGGCCTACCGCTGCTATTGCACCAAAGAGGAGCTCGACGCGCAACGCGCGGCGCTCAAGGCACGCGACCCGAAGGCGACGTTCAAGTATCCGGGCACGTGCCGCAATCGCGTGGACGAGCCAGACCTGCCCTTCGTCGTCCGCTTCCGGGCTCCGGAGAGCGGCCAGGTCACGTATGCCGACAAGGTGTTCGGCGAGGTGACGACGCCCAACACCGCGCAACAGGACTTCGTGCTCGTGCGCAGTGATGGAGTACCGCTCTACAACTTCGGCGCAGTCGTCGACGACATCACGATGGCGATCACGATCGTCGCGCGCGGCCGCGATCACATGGTCAACACGCCGCCGCAGATCTTGCTCTATCGCGCGATCGGCGAGCGACAACCCGAGTTCGCTCATCTCCCGATGATGCTCGCGCCGAACGGCGAGAAGCTATCCAAGCGCCATGGCGCGGTGAGCGTCGGGGAGTATCGCGACCAGGGTTACGCCCCCGGCGCTGTGCTCAATTATCTCGCACGCTTTGGCTGGTCGCATGGCGATCAAGAGGTTTTCTCGGTCGACGAGCTCGTCAGCGCGTTCGACTGGGACCATTGCAACAGGGGCGACGGCAAGTTCGACGCGAAGAAATTCCTCGCGATCAACCATGAGCACTTGAAGAGCGAACGGCTCATGCCGACGCCGGAATACGTCACGCGTCTGATGCCGTTCCTCGAGAAGCGGGGCTTTCGTGGGCTCGATCCGCAAGCCGTGGCCTCGGCCATCCCGATGATTCGTGAACGAGCGACGACGTTCGTCGATGCAGCGGAGCGGCTCGACTTCGTCTTCCGCGAGCCGGTGGCGATCGACCCGGCAGCGGCAGCGAAGTTCTTGGTCGCCGAGAACGCGCCGAGGTTGGGCGAGCTCGCCGGGGTCATCGAGCAAGTGCAGTCATGGACGGCGCTTGCCGTCGAGGGCGCCGTGGGTGCTTGGCTGGCGGAGAAAGGGCTCACGATCAAGGACGTCGCGCAACCCGCGCGTGTCGCTCTGACGGGGCGGACCGCCAGCCCAGGGCTCTTCGATGTCATCGCGGTTCTCGGAAGGGACCGCGCGCTCGCGCGCCTGCGCGCCCCGGTGAGGTAGCCTAAGGGGCAGCAAAGGCTCTCATCTGTTCCCGAATCTACGCACCGTGCGACGTGTCAGACGCGGGGTCTCACTTCCCCTTCTTCGCCGCCCACGAGTCGCGCAGGCCGATCGTTCGATTGAAGACGAGCTTGCCCGGTTTCGAATCGGCGTCGACGCAGAAATAGCCTACGCGCTCGAACTGGAAGCGGTCCCCGCGCACTGCACTCGCGAGCGCGGGCTCGACGCGCGCGTCGCGAAGGATCTCGCATGACTTTGGATTGATGTCGGCGATGAAGTCGTCGCCCTGCTCGCCGGGGTGCTCGGCCGTGAAGAGCCGATCGTAGAGACGCACCTCCGCCGTAACCGCGTGACTCTCCGAGACCCAGTGTAGCGTTCCCTTGACCTTGCGTCCGTCCGACGGGTTGCCTCCGCGTGAGTCGGGGTCCCAGGTACAGCGAATCTCGAGGATGTCGCCCCGCTCGTCTTTCACGACCCGCGTGCATTTGATGATGCAGGCGTAGCGCAGGCGGACCTCCGCTCCAGGAGACAGTCGAAACCAGCCCTTCGGGGGGTTCTCCGCGAAGTCGTCCCGGTCGATGCAGAGGACACGCGAGAAAGGGAGCACGCGTGCGCCCTGCGTCGGGTCTTCGGGGTGCCAGGGCGCATCGAAGGAATCCTCGCGCCCTTCGGGAAAGTTCTCGATCACGACGCGCAGTGGGCGCAGGACGCCCATCACGCGCTTGCAGTGCGCGTTCAGGTCCTCGCGCACCGCGTGCTCGAGCAACGCGACATCGACGAAGCTATTGCGCTTCGAGACGCCGATCCGCTCGCAGAACGTCCGGATGGCCTCCGCGGGATATCCCCTCCGCCGCAGTCCGGCGATCGTCGGCATGCGCGGGTCGTCCCATCCGGCCACGAGTCCGCCGTCCACGAGCTTCTTCAGCTTGCGTTTCGAGAGCGTCGTGTACGTCAGGTTCAAACGCGCAAACTCGATTTGATGCGGCCGCGGGTCGAACGCCGCCTGATCGAGAAACCAGTCGTAAAGCGGCCGGTGATTCTCGAATTCGAGCGTGCAGATCGAATGCGTGACCCCCTCGATCGCGTCCGAATATCCGTGTGCGAAATCGTACATCGGATAGATGCACCACTCGTCTCCCGTCCTGTGATGGTTTTCGCGCTTGATGCGGTACATGACTGGGTCGCGCATGTTTTGGTTGGGCGACTCCATGTCGATCTTCGCGCGAAGGACATGCGCTCCGTCGAGAAACTCGCCCGCGCGCATCCGCCGGAACAACTCGAGGTTCTCGGCCGCCGACCGGTCGCGGTATGGGCTGATGCTTCCCGACTTGTAGAAACTGCCGCGACCTTCGCGCATCTCTTCGACCGACTGGCTGTCGACGTATGCCTTGCCCGCTTCGATGAGGTCGACGGCGATGGCGAAGAGCCGGTCGAAGTAGTCCGACGCAAAGTACATCCGGGAATCCCAGTCGAAGCCCAGCCATCGAACGTCTTCCTGGATCGACCGGACGAATTCGTCTTCCTCGGTGCTCGGGTTCGTGTCGTCGAAGCGAAGATTGCACACCGCCCCCGGGACCGACAGCGCAACCCCGAAGTTCGTGCAGATGCTCTTGGCGTGGCCGATGTGCAAGTAGCCGTTCGGTTCGGGCGGGAAACGTGTCATCACCTTGCCGCCGTTCTTGCCTTCGGCGACATCTTCGTGGATCGTCTCGAGAACGAAATTGGGTGCCCGTTCAGCCTCCGCCCCCTCAGGCTTGGATGTGGGACCGTTGGGCTTTTCATTGATCATGGCTGGCTGCACGGATGTAGCAATCCGCTAGGCACCATCCTAGTCTCCCGCCGCCTTGATCACGCAGCCCGTGTTGATGCCGCCTGAAGTGGGCGGGTTCAACACGTGGCTTTCGGAGATCAAGCCGCTTCTTCCGATCCCTGTCCTTTTCGTCGTCTTGCCGGTGCTGTGGTGGCTGTTCCGCAGCACATGGAAGGAGCTCGACGACGAAGCGACGAAGTGGCGAACCGACCTCGCGGCCGCCGGGCGCACCGATTTGCGCCCGTTCGTCGCGCTGTCCATGTGCGCCGTGATCCTCACGCTTCAGGAGTACTACGGCGGGCGAGCGTACTTCGACTCGGGGATCCGTCCGTGGCTGGCGAAGCTCGACCTTTCACATCCCCGCGCGATCAAGCTCCTCAAGTTCGACGAGCTGTACGGCTTCGGGTGGTGGGTCTTCACCCGCGTCTTCGGCTACGCGGTTCTGCCCTTCTCGTTGTGGAAGGTGTTCTTCCCGGAGGATTCGCTGCTCGACATGGGCCTTCGCACGCGCGGCTTCTTCAAGCACGCGTGGATCTACGGCGCATTCCTGGTGGCCGTACTGCCGCTGTTGTGGCTCGTCTCGCGCGAGCCCGACTTCGGCTCTTATTACCCATTCTACAAGAACAGCACGCGCTCCGGGTACGACCTCCTCTCGTGGGAAGCCATGTACTTCCTTCAGTTTTTCGCGCTTGAGATGTTCTTCCGGGGCTTCTGGCTCGGCGCGCTGCGGCGCAGCTTCGGGTCTGGCGCCATCTTCGCGATGGCCGTTCCGTACTGCATGATCCACTATGGCAAGCCATTTCTCGAGGCCAACGGCGCGATCGTCGCGGGGATTGCGCTGGGATCCGTATCGATGAAGACCAAGAGCATTTACCAGGGCTTTCTCGTTCACATCACGGTCGCTGGGGTGATGGATTGGCTCGCGCTCTCTCAGCGGCACGCGCTCCCCACCATGTTCTGGCCTGCCGGGGGGTAGAGACGCGTCGCTTCCTCGGAGGCGCACATGTCCGAGGCGGAGAGATGCATGTCTCCGTTGGAGGCGTACATCTCTTTAGGCAAGATATTCATCTCTGGGTTGCAGGGCGATCGATCTCTCTCGACGTCCCAGTCGCGCGTCTCAGCAGCGAAGAGACGCCCGCCTCGGTCGCAGTGCAAGCGCGAGCAAGCGACATCCGTGCATTGATGAGCGACCCTCGTGCGTCACCTTGGCACGGCTTCTCGCGCGTTCGCGAGCGCACGAGCGCGGACGGCGTTGCGCAGGGGCCCCTCGTACAGTGCCCGGAGCGCGTCCAGCGCGACGGCAATCGACTCCGGCGACTCCGTCCAGCGCGCGCTCCCAAGGTGCCTCCAGAGGAGCGACTCGAGCGCGCGTGGTCGTCTTGCCAGCCCGGCCACTGCACGCCGGAGGACATCGACCGACGTCGGATCCGCACGCATGGCCCGCAAGTAAAGTCCCGCGGCGCTCCCCCGGCCGCCCACGTGCCTTGTAACGAGATCCGCCGCATCGCAAAGCGCGCGCGCGCGCTCCACGCCCTCCGGCGCAGCCTCGATGCGCGCTCTCGCGTCCCGCACCGCTTCGCGGGACGCGCGTTGTTTCGTCCTCCAATCGACGAGCGGTCGTACGCGCCAAAGGAGGACGACGAGAAACGCCCCTGCGGAAGCGATGAGCGGGAGAAACGATTCCTGCATGCGTGCGAGCCTGCGAGCCCGAGTGAGGCCCCTACGGCTCGCCAGCCTAGTCCGCACCAAGCGGACGACAAACCCAAGCGTCCGCCCCGCCGCGCAGGTCCTACGTGGGTCGCCGATCGTTGCCCGGTGGGGGCCGCACTCTCAAATGGCCACCCTCGTTCGACTCGCCTACTCGAACGCTTCGCCTTCGCCATCCGATTGCGCTTCGGCATCAGAGCTCCCTTGCGAAGATGCATCGCCGGTCGCATCGACGCCCGCGTCCGCAGAGGAGCCCGTCGCAACGCACGTGGCTGCATCGTAGGAGCTCCCGGCGAACTCGGCCGGAAAGATGAGTTGCGTGATGAAGGACGCGTCGTCTTGCGAAAGAGGCATACCGACTGCGCAATTGCCGACGAAAGTGTTGTCGGACACGTGCACGCGCAGCGTGTCTCCACGGGTGGCGGTGAGCCTGACAGTTGATCTCGCCGCGACAAACGTGGTCGGCGGCATCGGCGAGGAAGGATCCCATCCCGGCGCGATCAAAGCATAGGCAAAATCCGTATTGGGCACCGTGCGCTGCGGCTGCCCTTCGCCACCAGGGCCCACTGCATCGGGCAGCAGCGAGGTGACCCACCATACTTTGAAGACGGTCATTTGCGTCTTCGGGTCACCTCCGTCCGGGACGGGCGCATAGCCGTTGTCCACGACGACCATGGTAGGGTTCTCCGTGTCGCAAGCGGCCGCGCCGAGCAGCACAATCGAAACGAGCATGCGTGCGAGGGTCATTGCAGCCTCAATCCAAGAAGAGCGTGGCCATCAGGCGTGCGGTGATCGGATAAGCCGGGGTGAAGTCGACGCCCTCGCAGCCGCCGAAGCCACCGCTCGCCGGATCGATTGCCAGACGACCATTGCCACCGCATGAAAAGCCGGCAGGCAATCGGTTGAGGGGGGTCCCGATCGCGGGATCGTTTCGAAGACGGCTCGTCGTGTCGAACTGTGCCGACCGATAGTCACCGTTGAGCAGGTTCTCGATGTCGATGGACAGGTCCCACCGGCGCATGCGGTAGCCTGCGTGCAAGTCGACTTGAGTAAAGCCAGGGGCCTGGATTGCACCGTCGCCGGACGCAGGTCGGTCACCTATGCCGTAAAAACGCAGTCCGGCACGCGCAACGCCGGGGCCTAGATCGTGTCGCGCGGAGAGCCCGCCAGACCAGGTCCGTTTGGGCGCGAGCGCGAGGCCGCCACCATTCTCACGATCCGTCGTGAACTGAGAGTGCGTGAATGTGAGGCCCCCGTCAGCAGCGAGCCACGGCGTGAACTCGTAACGTCCTTCGAGCTCGAGGCCGTAGCGGCGAGTGGGCGGGCCCGCGTTGGTCGTGCCGTCATCGCCATTCCAGGTCGTCTCGCTGTCGAGATCGAGCAGAAATCCGACTGCGGCGAAGTCCAATTTATCGAACAAGCGTGTACGAGCCCCGATTTCTTCTCCGACGGCGCGAGTCAGAGGGGTGACCGAAGGCGTGGTGAACACACCGCGAACGTCGTTGGAGTGGTAGCCGTTCCCCCAGTTCACGTAGACGTCGACCTGCGCGCCTGGCTTCTGGAGCGGAGTAACGATGAGGCTCGCCTTCGGACTCAGCTGCTGTGCGCCATCGACGCCGCTATGCGGATTCTGCGGGTCTGCACTGCTCGGAAGGTTGTTGTCCACCGAGAACGCGAGCGCGTCGGTGCGAACGCCGAGGACGACGCGCGCCCAATCGGTCGGTGCCATTTCCTCGCTCACGTATGCTGCCAGGAACGTTTCACGCACGTTGGTATTGCGAAGGTTGGTCGACTGAACTCGGTTCATCGTGGCCCAGAGCATCTCGTGAACGTCATCCGACCGGACATCGCCCCCGATTGTGGTGTCGAAGCGGATGCCGGCGATGTATTGGACCGTGCGATAGCTGAGTTTGGAGCCGTAAAACGTGCGTCGGTCCTGCTGATTGATCTCGTCGCCGTTTTCCGGATCTCGGCGGTACAAAGTGAAGTTCGAGAACAAGCTGAATGCGTACGTACCCAGGTACCCGAGAGCGCGTACCTCGCTCGTCTCGGTCGGCCTGATTCGATACTGCACGTAGACCTGGTGGCGCATGGTGTCGCCGCCCTCGTTGGGATCGATGGACCCGAACCGCGTAATGATGCCTTGCTCGACCGCGCGAGCGGGAATCTGTCCGGAGCCATGCCAATTGCCGCCGTAGCTCATTTCGACGAAAGACAGTGTCGAGGTCGGGGTGAGCTTGAATGTGAGCTTGTTGAATAGCTTGTATTTGTTCCAATTCTCGGGGTTGTCGAAAGGTCCGTTCTGGCGACCGATCTCCGCGGCGAAGGTTGTGGTGGCGACCTCCCACTTGGGGCTCGCGATGAGCAGTCCGCGGTAGCCGAGTGCGCCATGTCCAGGTGAGCCGCTCAAGCCAAGACCGATCGAGCTGTGCTCGAAGTCATCGCGCGTGACGAGGTTTACGGCACCCGCCGTCGCAAAGTCGCCCTGGTTGGCGAAGTACGGCCCCTTGGTGATCTCGAGCCGCTGGACTGCTTCTGGAATGATGAAGTTGGTGTCAGCGAACCCTTGCCCGTGGGCGTGGCTCACCATGTTTATCGGCACGCCATCGATCGACAAGGCGACGTCGGTCCCATGGTCTGCGTCGAAGCCGCGCAGAAAGTACTGGTTTGCTTTGCCGCCGCCGGAATGCTGCGCCATGACGAGGCCGGGCGTGACGCGCAGAATGTCTTGCACGCTACCGATCGGTCGAAGCTGAAACTCGCGATCTTGCACGGCGAAAGAAGATGCTGCGCTGATCGGGCGCTGGGCGAGCACCAGCGTGGACTGGTCGGCACCCGTCTGTGTGACCGTCGGCGCAGTGGTTTGGGTCGACGCATTCGGCGCGGCGGGCAAGCTTGTCGCATTGGGCGTCGGCGGCGCTGCCGGTAAGAGCTGGTCGGGCAGGTGAAACTCGTACGCAAGCTGAACGACCGCACTCACCGCCTTGCTGGCCGGCATCGCCGGCGTGAACCTGAGCTGCTTCGCCACAGCGAGGGCTGCCTCGTCAAATCCGTGGCCCGCGTGTCCAAGTACGCGTGCTGCCGTAACGTGCCCGTCCTCGTCCACCTGGAGCTCGAGAGACACAGTGCCCTCGACCCGGTCTCGAAGCGCATCGGGAGGATAGGTCGCGTTGACGCCAGCCTGAAGGACCGGAGGTGAGAGAGCGATGTTTGTGTCGGCCCGAGAGGCCCTCTGGACGTCGTGACCTGTGGGATCCTGGGCCGAGGCAAGCCGCCCGCTGAGCAAGCCCGCGAGCGTCATGGCGTGGAAGACCAGATCGCCTCGTAGACTGGAGCGCATTCACTTTCCTTGGGTGGCGCTACATACGGTTTTGCGGCAACGCCAGGCGCCGGCACGTAGCACGCGATACACAATACGTGCTACGGAAACCGTTGACCGTCCCGCCTTGGTTTGTCAACGCTCGCGCGTGCCGCTTGCGTCTCTTAGCCCTAGGATCAGGCGCGTGGTAGCATCGCCAACCGTTGTGCGTACCGGATGTTGGCTCCTTTCAACAGGCTTGCACGCCGTCGGCTTCATCGTTCTCGGTCATGCGAAGGTCACGTCTGGCTTGGCGACGTCCGCGCCTTTCGCTGCCTTCGTAGTCGAAATCACGCCCGAGCCGTCGCTCGAGCAAGACGAGCCTCTGGCCGCGTCCGAACGGCGCGAATCTGGGTCATTCGTGCCACCGCCGACGCATACGCACGCGTATCCCGTACCGCTGGACCACGATGCGCATCCTCACGATCCGTCGCTCGTTCACCTTCCCTTCGCCGTTTCGCCCTCCCCTCCGCCGGAGTCGGTCGTCGCCGCGCCGGAAGCACCCGCGCGCTTCACGATGGTGGTGACGGGCCAGAATCCGCTGAGCGTGACGGTTGCGCCTTCAACGCGACCTTCGGGAAGCGCCGAACCCGGCGTGGACGCCCTGCCTCTGCCCGAGGACGGCATTTCGTCGCCCGCACGACTCGAGCGCCCGATGTCTCCCGTCTATCCGGCCGCCGCGAGGGCGCAGGAAGTCGAGGCCGACGTCGTGCTCGCCATCGTGGTGACGGCGACCGGGGAGGTAGCGGACGCACGCGTCATCCGACCCGCGGGGTTCGGGTTCGATGAGGAGGCCCTGCGAGCCGTACGCGGCGCGCGGTTCACGCCGGCCGAGCGCGATGGGCAGCGCGTGGCGGTTCGAATGCGCTGGTCTGTGTCCTTTCGGCTGCGCTAGTCGGGAACGAGATCCTTCCAACTCGCGCACGGCCACGTTGAGCGACCGCCCCAGTCAGTCGATCGCGACCCCGGTCCCCTCGCGCAGCGAGAGCGTGGCATACACAGCGGCACGAATCTGCTCGCGCCGCTCGGGCGTCAGCGATGTGCCGTTGAACTCTGCGAGATCGAAGTGATTGAACGCGCGACCACCGGTCGTTCGTACCAGCGAACGGACGATCTGCGCCCCATGCTGAAAGACTTCGAGCGTGATCGCGAGAAGCATCCCCGGTCGATCCGGCGCCTCGACGAACAACGGGGCCAGTCCTTCGGCGTCGACATCGTCGAAACGGACGACCATGCGGGCCTCTGCCGAAGGGGGAGACGCGGGTGTGCGCGCAGCGATTTCCTCGACCGAGATGCTGCCCGAGAGGATCGCGCTCAAGACCTGGCCCACGGAGGCCGCCTCATCGTCATCGATCGGTTCCTTGTCGTCCGAGTTGGCCCGCCGGACCCATACGAGGTCCACCGCCTCTTGGCCGCTGGGAACGACACGCGAGAAGACGAGCGCCGTGATGACGTCGAGATGATGCGAGACCAATGAGGCAGCGATGGCCGACAAGAGACCCGGCCGGTCGTCGGCGACGACGCACAGGGCTGCGCTTCCGTCCGCGAGCGTGCGCCAGACCTCCGCGTGCGCCGGGCGCGTCCCGCGCCGGAAACACACCGCAGCGTGCTTGGTGGTCGTACGAGGGTCGAAGAGGACGCGATAGCGCGGTGGCATCGAGGCCGAAAAATCCTCGGCGAATGCCGCGCCTACATCGGCCACGGTGCCCGTGTCGGAGGCCTCCCAATCGAACCCGGCCCAGCTAGGCATGACTCTAGGAGGATTCACGAGCCCCGCGGCAAGGCGATTGCCGGATCGTTTCGATGCTGTGTCCCGTCAAGCGAGCAGCGCTTTCAATTGCCCGGTTCGGTCGAGCGATGCGAGCTCCTCGTAGCCTCCAATCGATTTGTCGCCGATGAAAATCTGCGGCACGGTGCGCCGTCCAGTCGTCTGGGCGAGCCACACGCGCTTTTCCTCATCAAACGTGACGTCGATCTCGTGGTAGGTGATTCCGCGGGCGGCCAGCAGTCGTTTCGCCGCCACGCAGTAACCACAGACCCGCGTCGTATAGACCCGGACCTCGGACATCGGGATGGCACTCACGTGCTAACTTTGGCCACGAGATGGCCGCCGAGCAAACCATTCACCTCGGCCGCTACGCGCCGGATGCAAAGGCGCTCGTCGCGGGGGCGCAGAGTCTCGCCGACGACCGCAAGCACGCTCAGGTCGACCCCATCCACTGGCTCGCGCGTGCGCTCGAGCGCGATCGAGGGGTCCAAGAGGTGTTTCGCCGTGCCGGTGCCGAGCCAGCGGATGTGGCCGCCGAGGCGGAGTCGTCGCTGGCGCGCATCAGCAAGGCGGCGGGCGGTCTGTCCTACTTGTCGGGCGCGACGTTGCAGCTCCTCTCTCGCGCGGAAAAAGAGGCGGGGACGGGGACCGTCGAGGTCGAGCACTTGCTCAACGCACTGTCACAAGAGATCCGCGGCCCCGCAGCGGTCGTTCTTCAGGCGTTCGGGCTCGGGCCGGGCAGCCTCCGTCCGCACATGGCGGCGTTGAAAAGCGTTCCGCGCGAAGTCCCCGTGGCCGGTACCCCGACGGGCGATGCGCTTTCGCGCTTCACGCATGACCTGGTCGAGCGTGCTCGACGCGGCGGCTTCGACCCCGTGATCGGCCGCGACGCCGAGGTGCGCCGCCTGTTGCAAATCCTCGAGCGCAGGCAGAAGAATCACCCGCTTCTGGTCGGTGAAGCGGGCGTCGGAAAGAGCGCGATCGTCGGAGCACTCGCCATGCGGATCGCCGCGGGCGATGTCCCCGAGACCCTGGCAAGGCTAAGTGTCCTCGAGCTCGAGACGGGCCTCCTCGTCGCCGGCGCGAAGCTTCGCGGCGAGATCGAAGAGCGCCTGCGTCAGGTCCTCGCGACGATCAGGGGCGCGACGAAGGACACGCTCCTCTACGTGAACGGTATCGACTCGCTCCTCGGGCAGGGCGCGGCCGGGAGTGGGGTGGGTGATCTGCTCAAGCCGCTCCTTTTGCGGGGCGAAGTCCGGATCATCGCGTCGACGACGGTCGATGGAGCGCGAAAGATGCAAGAGCGCGATCCGGGGTTGTTGCGGCGGTTCAGCGCCATCACGATCGAACCGCCGACGGTCGACCAGGCCATCGAAATTCTGCGAGGAATCGCTTCCAAGTACGAGACCCACCACAAAGTGCAGATTGGCGAGAGCGCGATCGTCGCCGCGGTGCGCCTCGCCAAGCGCTATCTTCAGGACCGCGCCTTGCCAGACGCTGCTATCGACCTACTCGACGAGGCCGCGGCGCGAAAGCGAGTCGAGATCGACGGCGTGCCCGCCAATGTGGATGGACCGATCCGTCGGCTTGCATCGCTCCAGGCGCAGGCGAGCTCGCTCGCTGGAGACGCGGACGGGATGAGCATCAAGACGCGCGAACGCCTCGAGAAAGAGATACGCGAGCTGCAGCCTGCGGTCAGCGAGATCCGCGCGAACCTCGATGCGCGCCGCGGTGTGATATCGACGCTTTCGGCATTGAAGCTGGAGGACGAGCACCTGCGTTCGGAGATGGCCTTGGCGCGAGAGAAGCGTGACTTCGTGCGCGTCGGGGAGCTCGAGCACATCCAGATCCCCGACGTGAAGAGGCGCCTCGACGCGGCCCAAGACGCTGTGGGCCGCCAGATGGCGAGCGACCCGTCGAACGTCGTCGCCGAAGAGGACGTGGCGAGCGTCCTCGGCGATTGGACGGGCATTCCTGTCAGCAAGATGCTCGAGGCGGAGAGCGACAAGCTGCTCAAGATGGAAGCTCGCCTCGCCGAGCGCGTGGTCGGCCAGGACGAGGCCGTGCGCGCCGTCTCGCGCGCCGTACGACGCGGAAGAATCGGCCTGCGCGATCCCGGCAAACCCATTGGCTCGTTCTTGTTCCTCGGACCAAGCGGTGTGGGAAAGACAGAGCTTGCAAAGGCACTCGCGGAGTTCCTCTTCGACGATGAACAATCGATGACTCGCCTCGACATGAGCGAGTTCATGGAAAAGCACATGGCGCAGCGGTTGGTCGGCTCGCCGCCGGGTTACGTCGACAGCGAAGAAGGGGGCTATCTCACGGAGGCGGTCCGCCGAAGGCCGTACAGCGTTCTCTTGTTCGACGAAGTCGAGAAGGCCCACGCGGACGTGTTCAATCTATTGCTTCAAGTGCTCGACGATGGGCGCCTCACCGATGGCCGCGGGCGGACGGCGAACTTCTCGGACACTGTGGTCATCATGACGAGCAACATCGGAAGCAAGCGCTTGCTGGAGACCGACCCTAAGCTGTTCGAGACCCCCGAGGGCGTCGAGGCACTGCGCGACGTCTTGCAAGAAGAGCTGCGCGCCCTCCTTCGTCCCGAGTTTCTCAACCGCGTCGACGACGTCATTCTCTTCCGGCCGCTGTCGAAGAAGGACCTTCGGGGCATCGTCGACATCCAGCTGCGACGCCTCGACAAGATGTTGACCGATCGTGAGCTCACGATGCGTCTCGACGACGCGGCGAAGGACAAGCTCGTCGACCTGGGCTACGAGCCCGCTTTTGGCGCTCGGCCTCTGAAGCGCGCGATCTTGAAGAAGCTCCAGGACCCGCTGGCCGAAGAGATTTTGCGCGGCGGATACCCACCTGGAAGCGTCGTGAACGTGACGGTCCGGGGAGACGACTTCGCATTCACGAGGGGGTGACGATCCATGAGGGTCATTGTCTTCGGCGCGACAGGGATGGTCGGGCGGGGCGCTCTACGAAAATGCCTGCTCGACCCTGGGATCGAGCGGGTGCTCGCGGTCGTGCGCAGCGTGCCCGGACAGAAGCACGACAAGCTCAGCGAACTTGTCCAACGCGATCTCACCATTTCTCGCGCGTCGTGGACGAACTGTCGGGCTACG
>JALYHX010000409.1 GCA_030776305.1 Myxococcota bacterium | reverse complement strand
CGGCGGCCGCGATGCAGGCCGCCGAGGGTGCGGCGGACACACGAGTGGAGCCATTCGTTGCCGCCGACGGCATCGGCATTCTCGCCCATGGTCCCCCGCGCGCGGGCGAGACGCCGCAGGCGCACATCCGACGGCTGGCTGACATCGTGGGGCGCGCATTCGCGGCCGATGCACTCAATCCCGACAATTCGACGCGGGCGCGCACCATGTTGCTCGCCAGGGCGGGCGAGCCGGACGCCCTTGCCCTCGCTGGGCTCGGAGGGGTTCTGGCGCCCAATCACCCGTCATGGGTCGATCCACTCGGAACGAGTCTCGGCCTGGGCTCCGCGTCGACAGACGCGATCGCGATGCGTGCCGCGGCCGCGCGTGCGGGTCCACTGCGTGTCGCCGTACTCGCCAACGCAGATTCGGCACAAGGCGAGGCCGCGGTGCGCGCAGTCGACCGATGGGTCGCGCGCCGGCCGGGTGAAGGGCGGTCATGTCCCGCGGTCCCGATGCTCGCGCCGCCCCGACCGGGTACGTACGCGGTGGAGCTTCCCGCGAGCGCACCATCCGAAGCATTTCTCGCGCTGCCGCTGGTGGTCGGTGACGAAGCAGAACGCGCCGCGGCAACGTGCACGGCCATGGCGCTCGATGGCGCCGGCGGGCTACTCGCGAGAGCGGTCGGTGCAACGGTCCGAGGTGACGCGTCCGGCAAACCCCTGGCGCACGCCTGGAGCGCCGCCGTGATCGGTGCCCCCCGCAGTCCGGCGCTCGTCATTCGATTGGTGGCAGCGGACACATCGCTGGACGCCGCGGTCGCGCAAACGCGTGGGTTGCTGGAGCGATTGCACCAAGGGGCCCTTCACGAGGAGGATCGTGCGCGAGCAATGGCGGCTCTCGAACGCGACACGGTCGCGGCGTCGCTCGACCCACGGGCACGGACAATCGACCTCTGGCGTGGGAAGTTCGTGTCCTCGCCGCCGTCGCTCGACGCCCTGCGGACTTTCGCCTCCGCAGTGTTGCGTGATGAGGCGCTCATCATCATTGCATTGCGCCCCGCTCGTGGCGAGTCCGAACGGCCATCTGCGGCTTCGGAATCGAGGACGACGAGCCGAGAATCGTCGGGAGTAGACTACCTGCGTTGACCAGTGCTCGCACATCACCCACGGGCAGACCGCCCAGCGGGGACGCCGCGAACGCCGTGGGTTCGGACTCGCCTCCTTGGTTTCGAGTAGGCCGGGGAGCGGTGCGTCTGCTGCGAGATGGAGAGCAAGCTTTCCCCGCGATGCTCGACGCGATTGCCCGCGCCGAGCGTGAGGTGTTGCTCGAGATTTACTGGATCGGTCCAGACGAAGTCGGCGAACGCTTCCGCACAGCCCTAGCCACACGAGCCCGGGCGGGTGTGCGGGTATGCGTCGTTTACGACGCCGTCGGCAGCAGGGGGTGCACGCCGTCGTGGTGGCACCCCCTACTCGCAGCGGGCGGACGTGTGTTCGAATACCACTCGATTTCGCCTCTGGATCGGCGCTTTCGGCTCGAAGACATCGAGCTTCGCGACCACCGCAAGCTGCTCGTGGTCGACGGTATCGACGGATTCACCGGCGGCATCAATCTCGCCGCGCCCTGGCTACCCATTGCCGAAGGAGGCGCGGGGTGGCGCGACGACATGATCCAAGTGCGTGGCGACGCGACGCAAGAACTCCGCTCGCTCTTCTACCGTACGTGGCGCAAGCTCACGCGCGAAAGGCCCCCGGCGGACGTCCGCAAATTGTCGCGCAAGCACACCGGCCCTGTCTGGGTCCTCACGAGCCAGCGGCCCAGCCTCCGCAGCATTCACCGTGAGTACGCGGTCCGTATCGCTGGCGCGCGGCAAAGCGTGGACATCGCGAACTCGTACTTCTTGCCCGACCGGCGTGTTCGCGGTGCGCTCTACCGCGCGGTGCGGCGCGGCGTACGCGTTCGCGTGCTCGTTCCATCGACGAGCGACATTCCGATCGTGCAGTCCGCGGTCGAGGCGCTTTTCGATCCGCTGCTTCGCCAGGGGGTCGAGATCTGGACAATGGCCGGCACGATGCTCCATGCCAAGACGGCCATCATAGACGAATCGTTTACGACGATTGGCAGCTACAACCTCGACGAGCGATCGTGGCACAAGAACCTCGAGGTCAACCTCGCGGTCGAGGATCGAGACTTTGGACGACACGCCCGCTCCTGGTTCGAGCGCGATCTGACCATGGCCACGCGCGTCGATCTCGCGACGTGGCGTGAGAGGTCTATCGTTCGCCGCGGAGTAGAATGGGCGGCGTTTGCCGTGAGGAAGCTGTGGTGATTTTCCGCGGCAGGCTTCGGATGGCGGCGCGAATAGGCGGGTTTGGCGCGCTCACCGCGGCGATGCTTCCGGCCCTTCTGGCGCGCCAGCGGATGGCGCGCGAGGATGCACGCCCGCAGGTGCGGGCCCGCTGGGTCATGGCTTGGTCCTCCATGCTCCTGCGGATGTTCGGTGTGCGGATGATGGCGAGCCCCGTCCCCAGTTGGCGAACGGGGCCCGGGCATCTGATCGTCGCAAACCATCGTTCGACCGCGGACGTTCTCATCCTTTTGCGGGCGTTCGGAGGACATATGGTCAGCCGCGCTGACCTGGCCCGATGGCCGCTCCTCGGCAAGGCCGCGCGCTCGGTGGGAACGGTGTTCGTCGACCGTTCGGACGCCGTAAGCGGCGCCAACGCCGTGCGCAGCATGCGAGCATTGCTCGCACGTGGGTCGACGGTGATCGTCTTCCCCGAGGGAACGACGTTTCCTGGCGACGACGTGCGCCCATTTCATCCGGGAGCGTTCGTTGCCGCGGCGCGGTCCCGAGCGGAGATCGTGCCGGTCGGACTCGCCTATCAGGCGGGATCCGGCGCGGCCTTCGTCAACGAATCGTTTCGCGCCCACCTCGTCCGCATGGCGGCAGCGGACGCGTCCGACGTTGCCATGTGCGTCGGTGAACCGATCTCAGTCGCGTCGGACGCACGTGCTGCTGCCCTGAGGGACCTGACGCATGCCTCCGTACAAAGGCTGGTCCATGAGGCGAGAGGGATCGTCGATGCGAGAACGTAACTCGCTCGCCTCGGCGCACGAGCGCGCTACGATCTTATTTGACGTCCAGGTCCGTAGGGACGTCGGCCCGCCGAACGCACCCCCGCTCGGACAACATACGAAGCGCGCGAATGGCGAGCACGCGCCGCTCCTTAGGCAGTGACATCGAACGAGCGAGCGCAAGCAACGTACCGCAGCCGGCATGAAGCTCATCGGCGTCTTCGGGATCTGCGGCGCGACGACGCCGCGCCGCAAGCTCGTCAATCGCTTCGAGCGCCGCGCGCGCCTCCGTGTCCGGCCCGTCCATCGCAATTCCCGCGAGCCACGGCAGCTCTGAAAAGTCGTAGCAATACTGCATCGCGGCGATCGCCGTGACACGCAAATTGGCCTGAGACGCCCGTTCTCGCAATCCCTCGCAGCCGACGAGATCCTCGAGACGCATCCGCTCTTCCGGGTCTCCCTGCGCCGCCGTCTTCCATTGTGCCGCCTCCCTCGCGTCCATTGGCGCAACGGCCACGACCTGGGATTCGGTCTCGCCGCCCTCACCCTCCGTCGACGACCTCGAGGTCTTCTTGCAGTCGACCGCAGCGATCAGCGCAAAACCCGTCACCCAGATCCATGTCGAAACTCTAGACACCGAACAAGTCTAGCGTTCGCCGCCCAGCCTTCTTGTCTTCTTCGACCTTCTTGTTGAACTCCTCGACGGCTCGGTTCATGTGCATGCTGCAAAACTTTGGCCCGCACATCGAACAGAACTCCGCGCTCTTGAAGTACTCGTCGGGCAATGTCTCGTCGTGCATGGCCCGAGCGGTTTCCGGATCCAGCGAGAGACGGAACTGTTCCTTCCAGTCGAACGCGTAGCGCGCCCGAGACAGCGCGTCGTCGCGATCGCGAGCGCCCGGACGATGGCGCGCAATATCTGCCGCGTGTGCCGCGATCTTGTAGGCGATGAGCCCGTTGCGAACGTCGTCTTCCTCGGGGAGTCCCAGGTGCTCCTTGGGAGTGACATAGCAGAGCATCGCCGCCCCGGCGGTTCCAGCCATGGTCGCGCCGATCGCGCTCGTGATGTGGTCATATCCCGGAGCAATGTCCGTCACGAGCGGACCCAGCACGTAAAACGGAGCCTCATGACAGAGCTCCATTTCCTTCTTCACGTTCATCTCGATTTGGTCGAACGGCACATGTCCGGGCCCCTCGATCATGACTTGGACGTCCCTAGTCCAAGCCTTCTTCGTCAGCTCGCCGAGGGTCTTCAGCTCCGCGAACTGCGCTGCGTCGCTTGCGTCCGCAAGGCACCCCGGTCGCAATCCGTCGCCGGCGCTGATCGTGACGTCGTACTTCACGCAAATGTCGAGGACTCTGTCCCAGTGCGTGTAAAAAGGGTTCTGCTTCTCGTGCTCGATCATCCACTGCGCCATGAGCGCGCCGCCGCGCGAAACGATCCCGGTGATGCGATGCTGAACGAGCGGCAAATGTTCTGCGATGACGCCGGCGTGAATCGTGAAGTAATCGACCCCCTGCTTCGCCTGATGCTCGAGCATGTCGAAGAAGTCATCGGCGCGGATGTCCGCGACCTTCTTTCGCTCGGTCAGGATTTGGTAGACGGGCACGGTGCCGATGGGCACGGGCGATGCCGCGACGATCGCACCGCGAATCCGATCGATGTCGCCGCCCGTCGACAGGTCCATGACCGTATCAGCTCCGTACTTGAGCGCGACACGAAGCTTGCGGAGCTCGCCTTCGATTTCGCTCGTGACGGCGCTGTTGCCAATGTTTGCGTTCACCTTGCAACCGAGCGCAACGCCGATCCCCATGGGCTCGAGGTTGGTGTGGTTGACGTTCGCCGGGATGACCAGCCGACCGATGGCCACCTCGTCTCTTACACGAACCGGATCGACGTGCTCGCGCGCGGCAACGTACGCCATTTCTTCGGTGAGGACACCCTTGCGGGCATAGTGCATCTGCGTCTTGTTGCGGTCGTCGCGGCGTCTTGCCACCCACTCGGTTCGCATGAGGGGTGCTTAGGCCGAAGGGAGCTCACCGGCAAGAGAGGGAAGCGATTGCGCCGCGTTTTGACGGAACGCATTCGACGCGTAGCAGTTCGGGCAGAAGGCACGCAGCCAATGCCCGTTATTTCGGCAGAGGATGGAGCGCCCACGAAAAATCGAGCTCGAGCCGCCACGACCAAATAGACCCGTCCACTTGAACCCCGGTCACGTCCACATAGCTTTGGCGAGCGACATTGACCCCGCCGACGCCGCGCAGTGTGACGGCGAGATTACCGGCCTCGCCATGCAAATCGACGCTTGGACCGAGCGCGACATAAGGCAGCGTTTGGTTCGTCGCCGGGGTGCTGGGCTGCGTGCCGGCGGCGATGAACGAGACGCCAACGTCCGGTCCGCCGCAAAGGTCCAGTTGAATGCCATTGCGGCTCGCATAACGACCGGGCAGCCGCACGCACGTGTCCAGACGGCCCGCCGCCCAGATGGAGCTGACATCGGTCGCAAGGGAGTTTCCAAGGGCGGCGGAGGGACGCAGAAACACGCCCTGCGCGACCTCGTCGACAAGAAAGACCGTTCCCCCCGCGTAACCACCAGCGCCTCCTCCCGCCATCAAGAAAGCACCCATGCCGAGTTCGAGGGCCGGCATCGCGTAGTCGGGCTCGGGCATGCCGTCCCGGTAGACTCGGTCGCGCTGGGCGACCGCGCGGTCGATCTGGGCCGGGCAACCTGGAGTGCTTGGATGGGACTGACAGATATCTTGCGAAGGTGGCGGTCCGCCGGGTGCTCGTACAACCGCCGGCTCGGCCGGCGGTGGCTGGGGTAGCGGTCGTAGTGACGGATTCACGCTGTCAGCCGGGGGCGGGTGCTCGTCTCTCTTCTCGAGAAAATCGAGTGCCCAAGCGCCCATTGCCCGCGCAAGGCCCGCACAGTCCGCGGCGCTTCCCGTCAGCGCGTTGTGCCCGTGAGCATTCCCGCTCGCGTCGGAGATTTCCCCTTCGGCTGTTACCGCGGACGGCGTAGCGCCGGTGACGCGCATCGTAACGACCCAGCCCTGACCGGGTGCTCGCGCCGGCGCAAGTGCCTGACGAAGCAGCTCCTCCGCCCGATCGCCGTCGGCGCATTGTGGGGCGCCCTCGAACACGATGCGGGGCGGTTCAGCAGCGTCCATTTTCTCCTCAGACGACCCCATGGCCGGCGACACCTGCGGCCTTCATGAATTGATCTGCCATGCGGCATGACATCGGCCCAGCACGGGCGCAAGTGCGATCGCCCGGCCCGAGCCCCGCTGCTACTTCGCGCAGCGAAACCCGATGCCGTAGCTTCGCTTCGAAGGCCCATCCTTGTACCGAAACGTCGGCCTTACCCACGAAGGATACGACCCGTTCCAAGCGCCGCCGCGAATGACTTTTTCTTCTCCGGCGATGGGGCCCGTCGGGTCTTTCAATTTTTCCTTCCCGTATTCGCCGTACCAGTCCGATACCCACTCCCACACATTGCCCACGACGTCCTGCACCCCATAGCGCGATGCCCCCTTCGGGAAGCTTCCTACGGGCGCGGTGTTCGGGAATCCATCGTCGACGTCGTACATCGCCTTTTCTTGAATTCCGTTCTTCAACCCCCACGCCACACACTCACGACCGCAGGCGTTGAGGTGACCGGCGGCCGGATCGTCATCGCCCCACGGGTACTTGCGACCGTCCGGACCGCGCGCCGCAAATTCCCACTCGGCCTCTGTCGGCAGCCGTTTGGCTTGCTCGCTGCATAGCTCGTTCGCCATCTCCCAGTCGACGCAATTGATGGGATGCCTCGCGCGCACGATGGGATCGCGCGCATTGCATAGCGGATCGAACGCCTTGCGCTCTTTGTCCGTGATTTCCGTCCAATCATTCGCCGTCCCTGCGCGCTTGCATCGACCGCCGTCACTACACGCTTTGTACAGTTCGGTGGTCACCTCGAATTCGTCGATACAATACGGCCCCAGCGTGACTTGATGCGATGGCTTTTCGAGCGCCAATCCGTCGTCGCTTCCCATGAAAAAACTACCACCGGGGATGGCAATCATTCCGGATGGGCACCGCGGCACCGTTGCGCCCAACGGACCGGGCGGCGGCCGAGGTGGCGCGGCGGCACTCGCGACGACCGCAAGGGACAGGGTCGAGGTCGATGGTCTTGCGCTCACTGCATAGACCGCCACCCCAACGCCCGCGACCGCTGCGATGCCGAGAGCAACGAAGAGTGCCATCTTGCCAGAGCCCCCGAGGCGTCCGGTCGTCGTGCCGGCCGTTCGCGACGCGGGCCCGACCGCAACTCCCGTCT
>JALYHX010000408.1 GCA_030776305.1 Myxococcota bacterium | reverse complement strand
CGGCGCACCTTCGAGGATGCTCCTTCAGCGAGCGGCCGCCCACGACCCAGTGCCTCCGGCGCACGAAGTTGACGGCGATCGACGTTTAGACGCGCGCTCCTCGCCCCGAGCGTATGGGTCGCCCGGGAAGACGCTCACCCGACGACTTACCAAATTGCTGAACGTCCGATTCGGACGACTACAATGCATATGCTTGCACCTTGGGGACCCGCTACTGGAATGGCCATTATATCGTGTCGTGGAATGCGGACGACGCCGCCGCAGAGCGCTCGCGAATGACGCGTTGGCTCCGCTGGTCATAGAGTGGTTGGCTCAACGCTTCAGGTTGAGTAGCCCATTTCCAAAACCGGCGGACCGCCCACTTGCGATGCTGGATCACAGCCACTGACCACCGCTACGGGCATCGAAGAAGACGTGACCACTGGACGGTGCTGTCGGAGAATATCGCGCACGCTCAGCGTCAGACGCACGCCCTTGTAGCAGGCCCCTCGGACCCCGAAACGGTTACCGCGCGCAAGCTTCTCGGCATCTAGAGACCCTAATGTATCGCCGGCAGACTCTCGGCCTGTTTGCGCGCTTCTGGCTTCGCGCGCGCCGCCTGTCGTTCGACCGCCGCTCGCACGAAGCGGGCGAAGAGCGGATGGGGAGCCGCCGGGCGGCTCTTGAACTCCGGATGAAACTGACACCCGACGAAGAACGGATGATCCCTCAGCTCGATCATCTCGACGAGGCGCATGTCCGGCGATGTGCCGCTCAAGACCAGCCCCGCCTCGACGAGTCGATCGCGGTATTCATTCACGACCTCGTAGCGATGCCGATGCCGTTCGCTGATGTCGGACACCCCGTATGCGTCAGCCGCGAGCGACCCCGGTGCGAGCGTGCATGGATAAGCGCCGAGCCGCATCGTGGCCCCCTTGTTCCGAAGCGCGCGCTGGTCGGGCATGAGGTCAATGACGAGATGGGGGGCATCCTTGTCGCACTCGACGGAATTTGCGCCCATCAGCCCCGCTGCGTGGCGTGCGAACTCGACGACGGCGAGCTGCATGCCCAGACAGATCCCGAAGAAAGGGATCTTGTTCGTTCGGGCGTATGCGATGGCGGCAATCTTTCCCTCGGTCCCCCGATCCCCGAAGCCCCCCGGCACGAGGACCGCGTCGAGGCCCCCGAGCAACTCCACGGGTCCTTGCCGTTCGACCTGTTCGCTGTCGATGTACTCGAGCTCGACGCGGCAGTCGTTCGACAGCCCCCCATGCACGAGCGCCTCGTGCAGCGAACGGTACGAATCCTTGAGGTGGACGTATTTCCCGACGATACCGATTCGGATGGTGCCTCGCGACGGGTCCTTGAAGCGTGCGACGATGCGCTGCCAGGTCGATATATCGGGCGAGCGGCTCCAGATGTTGAGTCGATCGGCGATGAGCTCGTCGAGGCCCTCGGCGTGGAGCATCAGCGGCACCTCGTAAATGCATCCGACGTCGATCGCGCCGATGACCGCCTCGACGGCGACGTTCGAGAAGAGAGCGATCTTCTCCTTCACGCTGCGCGATAGTGTCATTTGCGTTCGGCACAAGAGGACGTCCGGCTGGATGCCGATCTCGCGCATTTCCTTGACCGAGTGCTGGGTCGGCTTCGTTTTGAGCTCGCCGGCGGTCGGGATGAAGGGCACGAGCGTCACGTGAATGTTGAGCGCGTTTTGTGGGCCAGCCTCGATCTTCATCTGGCGAACGGCCTCGAGGAACGGCAACGACTCGATGTCGCCCGCCGTGCCCCCGATTTCGATGATCGCGACGTCCACCCCTTCGGTCGCGTCGCGAACTCGCGCTTTGATCTCGTCCGTGATGTGCGGGATGACCTGCACCGTCGCCCCGAGGTATTCCCCGCGCCGCTCCTTCGAGATGACGCTCTCGTAGATGCGGCCCGTCGTGAAGTTGTTCTGGCGCGTCATGCGAACGGTCGTGAATCGCTCGTAGTGACCAAGGTCGAGGTCGGTCTCAGCTCCGTCGTCGGTGACGAAGACTTCACCGTGCTGGTACGGACTCATCGTGCCCGGGTCGACGTTGATGTACGGGTCGAGCTTCACGTGCGTGACCCGCAGGCCACGCGCCTCGAGCAGCGCCCCGACCGAGGCACTTGCCAGGCCCTTTCCGATCGACGAGACGACGCCGCCGGTGACGAACACATATTTGGTGGGTTTGCGGCTCATCGCGGTTCGCCTCCGTCGATTCAACGCGGCGATTAGCACACAGGGAAGCCATTCGCGAGGCAGCGCCGGCAAGCGTCCTCGTGCTAAGGTGAAGGTCTAGGTGTCGGCGCCGCGCGCGTTCACGACTCCGCGGTCCGGGCGGCCGTCCCCAGGCCGATGGGCGCTCTCACGCCCGCGTTGCTTTCGCGCACCTCGCGCTCGATCTCCGGCTGTGGCTCATGCTTGTCCTCGCCGCGGTGGTCCTTGGCGATGAGTACGTAGAGCGATGGCACCACGAACAACGTGAACAGCGTGCCGATCGTCATCCCGCCGACGAGCACGATTCCGATCGAGTTACGCGCGATCGCTCCCGCGCCCGTCACGAGCGTCAGCGGGAAGTGCCCGGCCACCGTCGCGACGGTCGTCATGAGGATCGGTCGCAACCGAGTGTTCGCCGCGGCGCGAACGGCGTCGATCTTGGTCATGCCCGCCAACTGCTGGCCATTGGCGAATTCGACGATGAGGATTCCATTCTTCGACACGAGTCCGACCAGTGTGACCAGTCCCACTTGCGAATAAATGTTCAGCGTCGTCGTCCAGCCTTCGGTGAGCTTGAAATGCAGCCCAGGCGGCCCCGCGAACTTGAGGAAGGTGAAGATCATCGCGCCAAAGATGGCGAGCGGCACCGACCCCGCCAGAATGACCAATGGATCACGGAACGAGTTGAACTGGGCGGCGAGCACCAGGAAGATGAGCACCAGCGCGAGGCCCATCGCCGGCAAGAATTTGCCGACCTCCTGCCGTAGCTGCCGCGACTCGCCCGTGTAGTCGATGTGATAGCCCGGAGGCAGGATCCTCGCCGCCGCCTCCTCGAGCACGCGCAGCCCACCATCGAGCGAGCGCGGAGCCACCCCAGAGATCTTGATTGCGTTGAGCTGTTGGAACCGATTCAGCGTGCGGGGCTCCACCCCTTGCTTCAACGTCGCAACCGTGCCGAGCGGCATGAGCTTTCCATTCGGTCCCGTGATCTGAATGTCTTTCAGCTCTTCCGGAGTGAGCCGACCGGCGCGTTCGATCTGCGGGATGACCTTGTAGCTTCGCCCGTCGATGTTGAAGCGGTTGACGAAGTTGCCGCCCAACATCGCCGAAAGGTCCATCCCCACTTGCTGCAGGCTGAGCCCCATCGATCCGATCTTGTCGCGGTCGAGGACGATCTCTGACTTGCCCTGATCGATTTTCACGTCCGTGATCGGCGGGAACGCAAACTGTCCGCTCTTGGCCGCCTCTTGAACGAGTTGCTGAGCGAAGCGCAAGATTTCGTCGTGGTTGGCTGTCGACGCGATGACGAACTCCACGGGGAAAAAGCCTGCGCTGGGAAGCGCGGGAGGAAGAAATGCAGGCGCCCGGATCCCCGCAATGCGCGACAGCTTGGCGCTCAACTCCTCCTGGATGGGGAAAATGCTTCGCTTGCGCTCTTCCCACGGCTTGACCAGCATGCCGCCGAAACCGCCTGACGGAAGCGTGATTTGAAAGCTGTGATCGAACTCGGGCTCCTCTTCGAAAATCCGGTTCACTTGTTCCGTGTACGGCGTGAGCTGTTCGAGGGTGGCGTTCGCCGGAACGTCGATTGCGCTGAAGATCGCGCCTTGATCTTCGTTCGGGGCAAGCTCGTTCGGGGAAAACATGTACATCGGGAC
>JALYHX010000407.1 GCA_030776305.1 Myxococcota bacterium | reverse complement strand
GCGCTCTACGACAACGGTCAACTGACGGGCTGGCACACCGGATATCCGGACACGCGAGCGCGCATCGATCCGTCGACGTTCCGGGTATTGCCCTGGGAGGTCGACACGGCCACGTTCTTGATGGATTTCGTGCGCGACGACGGTTCGCCCCACCCCGCGTGTCCGCGCGGCCTGCTCAAGCAGATCATCACGCGCTCGCGGTCGTTCGGCTACGAAGCGTTCTTCGCCGCGGAGTTCGAGTTCTTCGTTTTTCGCGAGACGCCCGCGTCCCTTCACGCCAAGGGGTTCCGTGGACTCCAGCCTCTTTCGCCCGGAATGTTTGGGTACTCGTGGGTGCGCGAAGGGCAGCACGCCGACCTCTGCCACACGATCCTCGAAGACATGGATCGTTTCGGCATTCCGATCGAGGGGCTGCACACCGAGACCGGACCCGGGGTCTACGAGGCCGCCATCACCTACGACGAGGTGCTGCGCGCGGCCGACAATGCGGCACTCTTCAAGACGGCGATGAAGCTCCTCGCGTCGCGCATGGGACTCTCTGTGACGTTCATGGCGAAGTGGAATCACGATCTGCCTGGGTCGAGCGGCCATATCCACCAGTCGCTCTGGAGCAATCGGCAGAACGCCTTCTTCGATGACACGAGCGAGCACAAGCTCAGTCAGCTCGCCGGAAACTATCTCGGCGGACAGCTGGCTCTCATGCCGGAGCTGACTGCGCTCATTTCACCCACCGTCAACAGCTACAAGCGCTACGTGCCGGGCGTGTGGGCGCCTCTCAACGCGAGCTGGGGGATCGAGAACCGGACGTGCGCCATCCGGGCCATCCCCGGCAGCGCCAAGTCGACGCGTCTCGAGCATCGGCAGCCGGCCGCGGACATCAACCCATATATCGCGATGGCGGCAGCGCTGGCGTCCGGCCTTTGGGGAATCGAAAAAAAACACGCGCCGCCGCCCCCCGTTCGAGGGGACGCATCGGCTCGCACCGACCTCGCCCCGCTCCCGCGTACACTGCGGGAGGCTACCGAGCGCCTGGCCACGAGCGAGCGCGCGCGGGCACTCCTGGGCGACGCGTTCATCGATCACTACGTGCGCACGCGCGAGTGGGAATGTCGGCAGAGCGAGCGCGCGGTCACAGAGTGGGAGCTCGCGCGCTACTTCGAGGCGATCTGACATGCTAGGCATCGGCCAATGACTCCGTCGGCAGTGACTTGGGCCTTTCCGACGACGATCGTATTCGGCGTGGGGAGCGTTCAGACGGTCGGCGACCATGTGACCCGCATCGGCGCACGGCGTGCGCTCGTCGTATGCGACGCGGGCGTCGTGAAGGTGGGTATCGCCGAACGCGTGCGTTCGTTGCTCGACGCCGCCGGTGTCGCCGCGGCGGTCTTCGACGGGGTCGAGCCCAACCCGGTCGAGAAGAACATCTTCGACGGGGTCGCGGCGTATCGGGCTCACGAGGCCGGATGCGTCGTGTGCGTGGGCGGCGGGTCGCCGCTCGATGCAGGCAAGCTGATCGCGCTCAAGGTCGCACACGAGCGCCCTTTGGTCGACTATGACGACGCCGTCGATGGCGGGCGCTTCATCGGGCCGACGGTCCCGCCGATTGTGACGATTCCGACGACGGCGGGTACGGGGAGCGAGGTAGGTCGGTCCGGCGTCGTTACCCTAGGGGCCGAACACGCGAAGCACCGACGAAAGACGGTCATCTTCAGTCCATATCTGCTCGCGAAGGTCGCCTTGCTCGATCCCGAGCTGACGCGATCGATGCCGCCACGTGTGACTGCCGCGACGGGGTTCGATGCGCTCACCCATTGTCTCGAGGCATTCTGCTCGATCGGCGACCACCCCATGGCGGACGCCATCGCCCTGGGCGGGCTCGAGCAATGTGCTCGGCACCTCACGCGCGCGGTGGAGTGCGGCGATGACTTGGCCGCGCGCGGGGCCATGATGAAGGCGGCGATGATGGGGGCCGTCGCCTTCCAAAAAGGTCTTGGGGCGTGCCATTCGCTAGCTCACCCGCTGTCGAGCGAGAAGGGGCTCCACCATGGCCTCGCGAACGCCTTGTGTCTGCCCGCGGTGGTCGACTTCAACGAGTCGGTCGTGGCAAACAAGCTGGAGCGGATTCGCGCCATCTTGGACCCCGGGGCCAAGACGTGCAGCGAGGCCCTGCGCGGGCTCCGCACGCGCGTCGGACTTCCTGGGGGGCTGCGCGCTGAAGGAGTCGTCGAATCGGATTTGTCCACCCTCGGCGATAGGGCCATCGAGGACGGATGTCAGCGCGGCAATCCGCGGCCGGTCACGCGCGACGACTTGATTTCGCTGTATCGTTCGTCATTGTAGGGCGGTCAGAGGTTGTCCGGCGAGTCCGCGGGCGTGGTGGCACCGCTCGCGTCGTAGAAGTATCGCAACGACAGCGCCGCGAGGGTGGACGCGTGATCCGAGACGATGTCGCGCCGGCCGGAGACCTCGACGCTCCAGCGGGGCTCGACATAGCCGAGCCCGAGGGACAGCGCGTTGACGTGGGTGCCGCCGTCGTAGCGCCACCCGGCCCGGACGGCGTAGTGGTCCGCGAGGAACAGCTCGCCGCCGACCATGAAGCGTTCGCGCGCCGACCCGTATGTCGTGAAGTCGACGAGCCCATCGGCCTCTACGGCAAAATCGGATGTGCCATAGCCAATGCCCAGAGCGCCTGTCGTCGGGGCAAGCGCGGTCCCTGCATTGGTCAAGTTGTGGCCGACCGCGCCGATGCGAAGCGCGTCGCCGATCGACGCGGTCGCTCCCGCGTCGAACGTAAACGTATTGACGACAGGCCCGGACGGGGTGCCGTCCGACGCCAGGCTCGGTCCGAAGGGGCCTGCCGCCACCGCTTGCTCGACGCGTAACCACCGGCCTGTCGCCCCGAGCGATAGGTGATCCCCAACAGGTAACGCCAGCCCCGCGCGCAAATCGGTCCACGTGCGGTGGGTCGCATCGGGGTCCATCTGCGACCATGTCCCCACCAGCCCACCTGCCAATCGACTGCTGTTCAGGACAGAGTCGACCACGGCGATCCCGTACGTCTGCCGCTTGGCCTCTGGCGAGAACGCCCCGAACACCTCAATGTGATAGATGCGCGCCATCGGCATGTTCGCCGGATTGAGCGTGAGCGATGCCGTCGAGACTCCGAGCGCGTTGAGCGCCCCCCCCATGGCGAGAACACGTGCATTGGGAATCTCGCCCAGATCGTACGCCTGCTCGGGCGACGTCGACATCGGTTGCGCCCGCGCCGGTCGCGAAACGACGACCCCGATCAACAAACCGACGATGGTGCCTGCCGACCTACACACCGGCGCGACCCTAACAGCGCCCGGTCAGGTCGACGAGTTTTCCGCTGCGTTGCTCAGTCTTCACGAAGCCGGCGTGAAAAAGACGCGGGTCCGTCGACTCTTGACATCGTGATTCAGCCAAAAATTCGCTGCGACAAAATGAGACAAACCCCATATTGGCGGATTCAACAGAGCTGGCGGCGACTTCGACGTCGTCGCACGTTGCCGTGGAGGCGCGAACGACATTTCGGTGGCGGAGTACAAGAAAAAAAGGCGGCGCATTTCGACGACTTAACGGAATTGACACGAAGCCCATGGACGGCTGGCAAGCGGGGGTGATAGCTCCTTGCGCGTTCCGTTTGAGCTGATGCAAGCTGGTCAGGTGCGTGTGTGGGCGTTGTCGCTGGCGAGTTCATTCCTTTTGGTCTTTGGGTGAGCGACGCGGCGGCACGGAGGTAGGGCGAGACAGCGCAAAAAGAAGTGGCGGGAAGGCGCGATGTGGGCCGGCCTCTCGCATGTCGACGGATCGCCGACAAAGTGTCGTTCGGTGGATTCGGGTCGTCTCATGGGCGGATTCCCCTTGGGGGATTATTTCCCGAGGCGCGTGTAAGGGCGGGTCCGATTCGCCTTTCCACAGCTTGTGGACAACCTGTGACCTCCATCGACGGTGGGGGAGGAGCCTGGCTTTGTCTGTGGATTATGGAGTCGGGAAAATCGTCAGCGTCAACCCCGAATGGCCCTCGATGGGAGCGGTGCAAGCACGGATGGAGACCCAAGAACAGGCCGGCGGGGCGAACGCAGTGACCATCGCACCGGCCAGCACGCACGCAGGTTCAGCAGCCGACGGCGGCGCGTGGAACGACGCGATGTCCTTCACGCGGGACAAGTCGCCGGCCAGCTTCGATCAATGGTTCTCCGGCGTGCAGCTCGACGGATTGACGGACGGCGTCCTCAGTCTGCGCGCCCGCGACGAGTTCGTGCGACAGTGGGTAGAGGACTATTTCCTACCGACGCTCACCGATCGACTCAGTGCGCAAACGGGGCTCAGCGTCCAGGTGCGGTGGACAATCGATGGGGTCCTCGACCGACCACTCGCCGACCGGGCGGCATCGTTTGCGCCCGTCAAGCCGCGTGCGCTCTGCGTGGGTCCGAGCGCGCCAGATCAAGCCGCATTCCCGGCGACCCCGGGCACGGGAGTGCGTCCACTCCTACCGGTGGCGGCGTCGCGGTTCGTAGCGGTCGCGCCGCCCATTGATGGCCTCAACCCGAAGTACACGTTTGCCAATTTCGTGATCGGCCCCAGCAACCAGCTCGCGCATGCTGCGTCGATGGCCGCGGCCGGTGTCTCGGGGCGGAGGCACAACCCCCTCTTCATCTGCGGCGGCACGGGACTCGGCAAGACGCATCTCGTGCACGCGATCGCGTATCGCGTGCGCGAAGAACGCCCCGGCACGCGGATCGTTTACATCAGCGCCGAGAGGTTCGTGAACGAGTTCGTTCAGGCGCTGACCGATCAGCGCATGAATGACTTTCGCGCTCGCTACCGTGACAAGTGCGACCTATTGCTCGTAGACGACATTCACTTTCTCGCCGGCAAGACGCAAACTCAGGAGGAGTTCTTCCACGCGTTCAATTCGCTGCATCAGGCAAGCAAGCAGATCGTCGTCACGAGCGACAAGTACCCCCAGCAGCTCGACAAGATGGAGGAGCGTCTCGTGTCGCGCTTCCAGTGGGGGCTGGTCGCCGACATCCACGCCCCGGAGCTCGAAACACGCGTCGCCATCGTCCTCAAGAAGGCGCAGCTCGAGCACATCGAGCTCGGCGAGGACGTGTGCCTGTTCATCGCGCAGATCGTTCGCAGCAATGTTCGTGAGCTGGAGGGCACGCTCATCCGCCTCGCTGCAAAGGCGTCGCTTCTCGGAAAGCCTATCGACCTCGCCTTCGCGCGGACGGAGGTTGCGGCGACCGCGACCGCGCGTCCCAACGAGGCGAGCGTGGAGGATATCCAGAGAGTCGTTTGCCATCATTTCAAGCTGCGGTCGACGGACCTCTTGTCGAAGGACCGTCACAAGAGCATCGCGTTTGCACGACACGTCGCGATGTATCTGTGCAAGCAACGCTTGAAGTGCAGCTTCCCGGAGCTCGGTCGAGCTTTCGGAAACCGAGACCACACGACGGTCATCAGTGCCGTGCGCAAGGTCGAAGCGTTGAGGACCAGCGACCCCGAGGTGCGAGCGCACCTCGACGCGATCCAGCGCAAGCTCGGATCGGTAGACTGAGGTTCCTCGCTCAGGCGACGAGTCTGGACCGGTGCGAGGGGGTCGACTAAACGCTTCAAGCGTGAAGCGCAGACTTTTCGAAGACTGGAACGCCTACCTGACGGTTGCCGCCTCGAACGACCCGTCCGAAGACATCATCTCGTTCCACTCACGCAGCATGGGACGCGAGGTTCGCGTCGAGCCGTCCCTTGAGCATCAGCCCGATGGGATTTCCTCTGTCGCAATCGCCGCCGGCATCAAACACGAGGGGGTCCTCGATTTTGCCGTCGTCAAACTCGATCGCCCGGGGCCCGCCGCTGCTGTGTTCACGAAGAGCCTTTGCCCGGCCAATGGCGTGGTCTTCGACAAGAGAAACCTCGCCGACGGCCGCGCCCAGCTTCTTGCGGTCGTCAGCAAGAATGCAAACGTCTTTACCCCTCGCGGCGAGGAAGATACGCGCGCTCTTGCGCGCGTGCTGGCGTCGGAGTTCGGCGTGTCGGAGGGCGACGTGGTCCTTTCGTTCACGGGGGTGATCGGTGTCCCGCTGCCGATCGGCAAACTCGAGCGCGTCGTGCCTCATCTGTCGGAGCAACTGCGGCCGCATGCCCTCGACGACGCAGCCCGAGCGATTCTCACGACCGACCGCGGTCCCAAAGTCTGTTCGGTGCGCGTGGGGGATGTCGTGATCGCCGCGATGGCCAAAGGCGCAGGCATGATCGAGCCGGACATGGCAACGATGCTCGTTTACTTCTTCACCAACGCGAGCCTGCACGCCCATCGGCTGAAGGCGATTCTCGTCGACGCCGCGGAGCGTACGTTCAACAGCATCAGCGTCGACTCCGACACGAGCACGAGCGACACGGTGGCCATGTTCTCGACGAGTAGGGCTGCCGTCGACGCAGATGCCGAAGCTGATTTCCTAGACGCAGTCCGCTGCATGTCAATCAAGCTGGCCCGCGACATCGTGGCTCAATCCGAGGGTGCAACCAAGCTTGTTGAATGCACGGTCGCCCTCGACACGACGCCGCGGGACGCGAAGATCATGGCGAAAAAGATCATCAACTCGCCGCTGGTGAAGACAGCGGTACACGGCGGGGACCCCAACTGGGGGCGTGTCGTCATGGCCATTGGCAAGCCTGACGGACGCCTGGAGATCCGCGGACTCGCGCCGACGGACGTCGTGATCGAAATGATGGGGCAGGTCGTTTTCTCGCGCGCCGAACCGATTGCGACTGATCTCCGGACG
>JALYHX010000406.1 GCA_030776305.1 Myxococcota bacterium | reverse complement strand
TTCAAGTGTTGGTCGGCGCGGCCTCGCAACACTACCGCGCCGACGTCTCCAACTTCTTCGGCTTCGATCTCTCGCGATGGCTCCCTTACAACCTGGTCAGGACGTGGCACGTCCAGCTCTCGGTCCTGTGGGTCGCGGTGTCCTTTCTCGCGGCCGGAATATTTCTTGTGCCCATGATCGCCGGGCCGGATCCAAAGCATCAGCACGTCCTTGCCTACGGGCTTCTCGCCGCCCTCGCGATCGTCGTGTTCGGGAGCCTCGCGGGCGAGTTCGCCGGCATCCACGGGCTGACGGCCAGCGCGTGGTTCGGAAATCAGGGATTCGAATACCTCGATCTCGGCCGGTTCTGGCAGGTCTTGTTGTCGCTGGGGCTCGCGGCGTGGGTCGCCATCCTCTATCGCGGTCTCCGCGGGCGGCTGCGTGGAGAGCACAAAGGAAATATGCCTTGGCTCTTCTTTTTTTCGGCGCTCGCCTTGCCCGCGTTCTACGCCGTCGGTCTCCTCGCTCACCCGAGCGCGCATTTTACGACTACCGACTTCTGGAGATTCTGGGTTGTCCATCTATGGGTCGAAGATTTCCTCGAGCTCTTCACCACGGTGATGGTCGCCTACGTCTTCGTTCTCCTCGGCGTCGTCGACGAGAAGGTCGCGCTGCGAGTGATCTATCTCGACATCATCCTCTACTCGGCGGGCGGGATGGTCGGCTCGATGCACCACCTGTATTTCTCCGGTGAGCCGGTGGAGCACATGGCGCTCGGCGCCGTTTTTTCCGCGGCCGAGGTCATCCCGCTCACGTTCCTCACCGTCGAGGCGTGGACCTTCCTGCGGCTCGGCGAGAAGCAGGGGATGCCCGGCGGGGTGCCATTCCCGCATCGCTGGGCGGTGATGTTTCTCCTGGCGGTGGGCTTCTGGAATTTCCTCGGCGCCGGAGTCTTCGGTTTCCTCATCAACTTGCCGATCGTCTCCTACTACGAGATCGGAACAGCCCTCACCGCCAACCACGCTCATGCGTCGATGATGGGCGTCTACGGGATGCTCGCCGCCGGCCTCGCGCTCTTTGCGCTTCGCTACTTGATCCCGGAAGCCCGCTGGTCGGACAGGGCGGCCAAGATCAGCTTCTGGTCGCTCAACATTGGGCTCGGGTGGATGGTCTTCGCTACGCTCTTTCCGCTGGGAATTCTCCAGCTCTACGAGTCGATCGAGCATGGATACTACGAGGCGCGTGCGCTCAGCTTTCTCACGAATCCGACGAACCGGTTCCTCGAATGGCTACGCCTCCCGGGGGACATTGTCTTCATCGCAGGCGGCGTTTTTCCGCTCCTTTGGATATGTTGGTACGGTGTTCGCTACCGCGTTCCCTTCGTCGCCGATCCAGAGTCGCGCGCGAGCTTTCTCTTCACTGAAGTGACGGAGGCTTCCGTTTCCGAAGGCGCGTCGTGATTCGGCGGCTGTCAAGGGCACCGCTGTCCGCGAAGGGGTTTCGCCCTTTCTTTCTTCTCGCGGCCGCGTTCGCGTTCTCGATCCTTCCCATCTGAATGCTCGCCTACGCGCGTGCTCGATCTAAACGGGTACCTCGATGCCACCTATTGGCACGCGCACGAGATGCTCTTCGGTTTCGCGACGGCGGTGATCGCCGGCTTTCTTCTCACCGCGGTCGGCAACTGGACAGAGCGCGCAACGGCGGTCGGATTGCCTTTGGTCGAGTTGTGCGTGCTCTGGCTTCTCGGAAGGGTAAGCCTCCGCGGCGCTCGCCGTCGCCGTCGCGCGTCCGCTTCTCGCGTCCACGAAGCGGAAGAACCTGGTCATGGTCGGATTCATCGCGGCTCTGTGGCTGGCAAACCTCACCATGCATCTGGACGTCTTGGGCGTCCTCCCCGGGTGGCGAGCTCGCGGGGCCGCGGTAGGTCTCGACGTCGTCGTTTTCCTCATCCTCGTCGTCGCGGGCCGCACCTTCCCGATGTTCACGAAGTCGCGGCGGATCCCCGTGAACCCCGTGAACCGACGGAGCCCGGCGCAGATAGAGAGAGCGTTCCTACGTTCTATGAATTCGAGGAATATGCACGCAGGCCTTCGCGCCACGGGCGCGCTGCACGTGCTTCGACACACCTTCTGCGCGCACTTGGCCAAGAGAGGAGCACCCGCCAAGGCGATCCAGGAGTTGGCTGGGCACGCGAACCTGTCGACAACGCTTCGTTACATGCACCTCAGCCCCTCGGCTCGCTCCAGTGCCATCGGTCTTCTCAACGCGCGACCCGTGGAAGGCGCGGATTTTGGAGACATTGTGGAGCCGCGGGTAACTGCAGATCGAAAACTTTGAAAGTTCATCTACTTACGTAGTGGGCCGACCGGGACTCGAACCCGGGACCTACGGATTAAAAGTCCGCAGCTCTACCGACTGAGCTATCGGCCCTGAAGCGACATGCTTTCTATCAGGTGCGCGCGACTTTGGAACCATCGTTTGCTCGTGCTGTTGTCACCCCTCGGGGGCAAGAAGGGCGACCGCAAGCTTTTCGCATGTTCTGCAGCGGCGCCTCGATGGGGAGGGCTTGACCGTGACCTGGCCCCCTAGCGACGTCTTCATTGTCGCGATCGTCTCGAGAACTTCACTCCAGGTCGAACCGTGACCGAGCCGGGCACCGTCCCGTATGGCCGTGTGTCTCACGTGATTCTGTCGCCGTCGATCTTGCCGCCGCGCATCCGACGTTCGACGAGGGTAGGGGCGAACGCATTGGTGAGTGAGTGTTGACGTCGTGGACATCGCTGGCACGCGCTCCGGGTCCGAGAACGCAACGGCCAACGGCACTGTCCGCATCGCAGGTCAGACCCTTCGCGCGGCCAAATGCTACGGTGGCCGCATGGATCTCGCATATTTCATCGACTCAGAGCGGGTCGCCATCGTCGCCGAATGGGAGACGTTCGCCCGCACCCTCCTGCCCGCGGCGGAGGGGATGAGCCCCACCGCACTGCGAGATCACGCCAATCAAATTCTGACCGCCATCGTCCGCGACATGAGGTCTCGGCAGACGCTCGCCGAGCAGGCGGCGAAGTCCAAGGGGCGCGGCGACGCGCAGAACCTTGGAGAGATGGGCCAGGTTCACGCCGCCCTGCGGATCGCGTTCGGTTTCAACCTTGTTCAGATGGTGGCCGAATATAGAGCGCTGCGGGCCAGTGTCCTACGATTGTGGGAAAACAAGGGCAGCGATCCTGGAGGTGTGACTCGCTTCAACGAGGCGATCGACGAAGCCCTTACCGAGGCGGTCACGACCTTCACGACCACGACCGAGCACTACAGAGACCAATCTCTCGGCATCCTCGGTCACGACCTACGCAATCCGGTCGCAGCCATCATCACGGGCTCCACGTTGCTCATCGACTCGGAGAAGCTCGACGACCGAAGTGTCCGCATCGCGGCACGGATGCTGAACAGCGCCAACCGCATGAATCGAATGATAGGTGACCTGCTTGACCTAACGCGCACCCGCTTTGGAGACGCTATCCCGATAGTTCGCGGAGCGATGGATCTCGATCCGCTCTGCCGCCAGGTCATCGCCGAGCTCGAAGGACTTCGACCCTCGGGCGGAGTTCAATTCGAGACGAAGGGCAACCTTCGTGGCGACTGGGACTCAGACCGGATCGCGCAGGTGCTCTCGAACCTCGTTCGAAACGCGATTCAGTATGGCGGAAAAGTCGATCCGATCCGCGTCGTCGCCGAGGACATGGGCGCCGAAGTTTTGGTTGCGGTTCACAACGGTGGCCGGACGATCCCCCCCGGGGTGCTCACGACGATCTTTGATCCGATGGTACGTCACAGCGCAGAGGGATACACCCACACCGGACTTGGCCTGGGACTCTACATCGCATCCCAGATCGTCTCTTCGCACGGCGGGAAGATCATCGCGACTTCGACGGACGCTGCAGGCACTGCGTTCAGCATACGTCTCCCGCGTCATGCTTCTTCTCCAAAGCCAACGCCGTCCGAAGAGGAAATGGCCGCGACCTCGGTCTACTTCGCGCACACGGATTGCACGCTCGACCCTAACGATTGGTGTCCTGCCGAAAAACTGGTGCGTCCGAGGGCGCCCTTGGCCTCGAAGCAGCGACCGAGGTGCGCTGCGGCGCTCCCGAACGACCCCACGGGGATGTGAATCGATTCACTCGACCGAGAGTGAGAACGCTTCACCGGTCGTGCTGGGCGAAGCCGAAGTGTGGCGACCCGCGAGACGCCGAGGCGCAGCGCTTGCCCGCCTGGAAAGATCCGTTTTCCAGAATGGTGCTTCGCATACGTATCCAAGCCTCGCGCCAGGGTCATGCGGCTTGTCCGCGCACGAACGCGTCTGCCATCTTATGCTGATCGCGTCGTCGCACCTGCAG
>JALYHX010000405.1 GCA_030776305.1 Myxococcota bacterium | reverse complement strand
GGGCGCGGGACGGCCGGTGTAAAGCTCGAACTGCGCGGCTGCTTGATGGAGGAGCATGCGCCCGCCCTCCAAAACCGTGGCTCCCCGACGGCGGGCCGCTTCCACCAGCCGCGTTCTCAGCGGTTTGTAGACGATGTCCATGACGAGCTGGCCCTCGCGCATCGCCTCTTCGGGGATGGGGCTTTCGGACCCGACGTCCGACTGTCCCATGCTGGTTGCGTTGATGACGATGTCGTAGTTGCCCGCGCGGGACACTTCGTCGAACCGCGCGTGCCGCGCCCCGACATCTGACGCAAGGACGTCGGCTTTCCTGGCGTCGCGATTGGCAACCGTCGTCTGCGCTCCCCGCCGGCGCAATCCGAACGCGATCGCTCGCGCGGCACCTCCGGCGCCGACGAGCAGTACGCTTGCGCCGCTCAGCGATTGCAACTCTTCGAGCGCACGCACCGCGCCGATCCAGTCCGTGTTGTGTCCGACCAGGCGCGAGTCATCGTTCACGATCGTGTTGACCGCGCCGATCTGCTCCGCCACCAGGTCCAGACCGTCCAGCAGCGAAATGACCTCCTCCTTGAATGGCTGTGACACGCCGAGGCCGCGGATTCCGAGGGCGCGCATCCCAGCAATTGCGCTGCCGAGGGCGCGCACTTCGAAAGGAACATATGTGAACGGCAGTTCGAGCACTCGATATCCCGCCTCGTGCATCGAGCGCCCTAGCGGGCTGGCAAGGCGAGAAATCGAACCGCAGAGAGTGATTGGCGGCGGCATGGGATGGGAAGCTATATAGCCCCCGTCGTGGCCCGAGCGATCCCGTGCGCAAACGGCGCGTGCAACGAGAGCCTGCGGACAACCGCCGTCACGTCCAGGCTCGCGCCCGACCGTCGCGCGCCTCGATCAGCTCTCCGATGGTCATCGCCGCATGGATGAGTCCGACGTGGGTGTAAGCCTGCGGAAAATTGCCGAGCAGCGCGCCGGTCTCCGGGTCGATGTCCTCGCTGAAAAGACCGACCGCGTTCGCGTGTGACGTGATGCGCTCGAATACTTCGACCGCTCGCTCGAGGCGTCCCGTGAGAGCGAGCGCCTCGGCCCACCAAAACGAGCAAATGGTGAAGGCGCTTTGGGTCTCGCCGAAATCGTCGATATTCGTGTACCGGCGCATCAGTCCTCGCGCCACGAGGCGCTGCTCGTAGGCATCGACCGTGGAGACGAACCGCGGATCGCGCGCGTCGACGATGCCAATCGTCGGCAAGAGGAGCAGCGAAGCGTCGGGGTGTCGGCCATCGAGCTCTTGGGTGAAGAACCCGAGACTGTCGGAATAGCCTCGACGAAGCACCTCGATGCGCTCGCGGTCGGCGATCGGGCCCCACTTCTCCGCCAAGTCCGGGCGGCCCATTCGGCGCGCCAGACGCGTGCCGCGGTCGATAGCGACCCAGCACATCGCCCGGGAGAACGTGTAAACGTTCCGCATACTACGAAACTCCCAGATGCTCGTGTCGGGCGTCGGCGCCGCTTCGATCGCCTCTTCTACGAGACGCTGCAACAGCGGCGTAAACCGGCCAGAATCCTCGTCCACGATGCGGGGGTCCGTCAGGAGAGTTTCCAGGCAGAGCATGAGCTCTCCCATCAAGTCGTTTTGGCGCTGAGTGCTCGCCGCATTGCCGATTCGCACCCAGCCGTTGCCGCCGAAGCCCGCGAGATGCGTCAGCCGCTGCTCCTCAAGGTTGCGCTCGCCATCGATCCCGTAGAGGGGTTGCAACGGTCCGCTCTCGGCCACGTCGCGAAGGAAGTTCAGAAACTGTTCACCTTCGTTCAGGTGACCGAGACGTCGCAGTGCCTCGACGACGAAGGCCGCGTCGCGCAACCAGCAATACCGGTAGTCCCAAGCGCGCGCGGTTCCCATCGCCTCGGGGATGCTGGTGGTCGTTGCCGCGATGATCGCTCCAGTGTCGTGGTAGGCGTGAAGCTTGAGACACAGCGCCGAACGCAGCACTTCCGGCGCCGCAAAATGGGGCAAGGCGCACGTTTTGGCCCAGGCACGCCAACCGGAAACAGTCAACTCGAGCTCATGAAATGCAGTTGCGAGCGTGGGCGCCGAGTCGCGCCGTCCATAGGTGAGGACGAAGTAGATGGGCTTGATCAGCACGAACTCGCGCCGCGCGAGCACGTATGGGCACGGCAGATTGGTGGCGAGATGAAGCGGCGCCTGCCCCCCCAGAACTTCGATCCCATGCGTGGTCTCGCGCAACTCCACGTGCGCCCTCCCGTAGTCGGGCCTCGGATCAAAGTCGACGCGCAGCTTCGCATGGCCTGACAAGGGCCGCACGATTCGGACGACCTCGAGTGGCACACGAACACCGAGGCCCTCCGGGATGCGCGGCGCAAAGTCGATGACCTCCCACGCGCAACCGTCCGCCTCGAACCGCGTCGACAGGACGTTCGTGTTCGGAAGGTAGCGCAGCTGTCCGCGCACCTCTTGGTCGCCGCACAGAAAGCGAAAGGTCCCTCCTCGCTGTGCGTCGAGCAGCCGCGCGAACACTGATGGCGAGTCGAACCGCGGTAGACATAGCCATTCGATGGCGCTCGTTGGCGACACCAGGGCGAGGACGCGACCATTTCCGATAGCGCCGTGATCCAGCGGAGGGATTTGGAGCGCCGCAGCGGCTGCGGTCACCACCACGTCCTTCTGCTGCTGAGTCGCGGCTTCTTCCTTCTGCTGCTGCGTGACGGCTGCGGTCATTTCGGCGTTTCTCGTGCTTGGCTTCGCGACGGCGCGCCTGCGTGCACCTTGCATACCCGAAACCGACTACGCGCCGACGACCGCGGGCCAGCTATCCGAGTCGGGTGCGCCGTCACAGCCGCGCCAGAGTGCCACAATGGCGACGATGCGCCAGGCACATCGAGCTCAGTGGTCGAAGTAGCCGCCGATCCGGAACCCGCCGGTGACGAACGTGCTCGGGTTCGACGTCAGACCCTGCGAGAGGCCCGGGCCGATCCCGACGAAAAAATGCTCGGCGGGGTGGACGAGGAACGGCGCGAAGATCACAAGTGTCAGGCCTGGGTTGCCGGGGTTCGGAAACGACATCGGAAGCGCGAGCTGCGGCCAGAACGACCAGGTGTCCGACAACGCGAACTCGTACCCCACCTCCGGTGCGAGGCCGAACATTGTGGTGCTGGGA
>JALYHX010000404.1 GCA_030776305.1 Myxococcota bacterium | reverse complement strand
GAGCACCTGCGATCCAAGTGCTCCGGCTCGGTCAGTGCGTTTCCTGTGCTTGGCGGGCTTCATCATGATTACCGCGTCGCGGCGTGAGGGCGACGGACGACAAAAGGAGCCAGCACAGGCGCTGAATCTTCTTGGCCACGAGGGCCATGGCCTGAGCGCGAAGCTCGTGGCTCTGGGCATCGGCGTGAAGTCCCTTGGTGCTCTCGCGCGCCTGAAAACCCGGGTCGTACACGGTGCCGTCGCGCCACATGGCCCAGAGCACGCCGGCAAGCTTGCGAGCCAGGGCCACGGCGGCGATCTTCTTGCCCCGCGTCTTGGCCAAGTCGGTCGCCCAACGCCGAAGCGGGTCGCCAGTGTCGCGCGCTCGCAAGATCAACCAGGCAGATTGGACGAGCATTGCGCGGGCATGCGTGTTGCCGCGTTTGGTTATACTTCCGAGTCGCTGCTTGCCCCCGGTCGTGCTCTCGCCGGGCACCAAACCCAAGTACGCGGACACCGCGTGGGCATTGCGAAACCGCTTCGCCTCATCGATGACCGATACGAAGGTTGCGGCCACGATAACCGCCACCCCAGGCACCGTCGCGCATAGTCGGATGATGGAATCGGCCTTCGCCACGTGGGCGATCTGTGCGTCTACCTCCGCCAGCTGCTTCTGGGCGACCGTGAGCGTAGCCACCAGCGGCGCCATGAGCGCGCGCGTCGACTCGTCAATGGGGGCCTGCTGCAGCTTCTGGAGAAAGGTGTCCGTGCTCGAACTCGGAATCAGCACTCCCGCCGCTCGCGCCAATCCCCGCAGCAACGTCACCTGACGAGCTCGCATCTCCACCAATTCGCCGCGCACGCTCAGCTTCGCTCGCAGAACGCGCCGCTCGGGTGACAGCACGTGGGCGACCGGTACCCGCCCGGCGTCCATCGCCATCGCGATGGCTTCGGCATCGATCGAATCGTTCTTGCGACCATGCTGCCCCACCCCGATCTGGCGTATCCGCGTGGTGTCCAGAAGCACCGGCTGCTTATCCCAACCGACCATCACGTCGTGCACGTGCCACGCCTCTCGGCTGGCTTCGAACGCCACCCGGGCCGGCGCCGTCGCGAGCCCCAGCAGCGGCTCGAGGTCATCGAGCCGGCGCACGCTCCCTCGCCGGGTCACCGTTCCGTCGACCACTTCGCACCACGCAATGTGGCGCGCCCCTAAATCCAATCCTACGCTGCGCATGACTGACCTCCCTTGGGCCCCTCTTACGATTTGTGCCTCTGAGCACGCCGGGGCGTCGGTAGCCTCGGCCACCGGCGGGAGGTCAGTCACCTTTCTTACTCTCGCTACGGGACGACCTCGAGCCGGTTCATCCCATCTAGGGGGAGGCCATCAGATGCCCTCATTCTTGCGCGCAGCGCGCGTCTCGAAGTGCTCCTCGGGTCGCGCGAATCGCGACTGGGGAAGCTGCACGATCTTGCGGATGGGAGCCTTTCGACTGAGGGTCAGCCAACTGTGGCAGCATTCATTACGCCGCCGCAGCCAACGTAGCCGGATAACGCAACGGCGAATCCGGCTGCTGACCAACCGATGGCTCCCACCCACTCGCGTCCAACCCCGTGGCCCTCGGAGCGGTTTGACGCTCGTATCCAAGGCAGGAGCCCAGTGCGGTAGTGCCGCTCGCTGGGATCCGTGCGGGGCGGCCCGAGCCCGCAAAGCAAGGGCCGTCCCTACCGCGACCCTCGTGGATCCGCGCGTCAAAGATGGCGTCATTAAAATCGTGCGGCGGACCCGCGCCGGCATGACGCGGCCGATGACGCGCTTTGACGCACCTTCGCGTCCCGCGCATATCGCGCAGACGTGACTGGTAGCCGGCACAGGGCCCATGGCTCAGCAGGTTCAGGTGGCGTCCCATTCCATTGCCCCGCTATTGCCCCGGAGTTGTCCTCGCCGGTCCCCCACGACAGGTAGATTGTCCCCGCCAGTCCACTCGGCTCCACGCGCGCGACCGCTTTATTTGCCTTGGAGCCGCGCGTTTCACTGAGTCCAGGCACTCTTGGGTGAATGGTGCCGGAGAAGGGAATCGAACCCCTGACCTAGCGCGTATGAAACGCCCGCTCTAACCGTCTGAGCTACTCCGGCATCACCCCGCCGCACGCACCCTTCTGGCAGGCGCCCGGCGAGTGGCGGCGGAGTATGTGCGGCCACTTCTCATCTGTAAAGCGCGCGTTCACCTCGGCGTTTGCAAGCAGACCAAACCCATACTCACGGTCGTCCGGGCCAGCAGCACGACCGCACTCAATTTGGAAGACGGATCGCGTCGGCGTGGCCAAAGCCGCGCAAGGCCCCCCCCTTCTCGCTGAGGAGGGGGGCCGGGGTCGCGCGGGGAGTTTCGCGGCTGGAAACTCTACCCACTCAATGCGAGATGTTGAACGACCGCGTCGTCGAATTCCACGATCCAGGGAGCATCTTGCCGTCACCACCGAGGAGCTCGAGCTTCACCGAATACGACCCGTCCTGAAGGTTGTCGAGGTAAAATGGGGGGCCGAATTTCGTGGCGTCCGCGCTCTTGTCGCCCTCGATGCCGGGCCCGGTCACGACCATGTGCACATGATCCTTGTCGGGTGCGAGCGTCGCGTTCGCGAGCTGAAAATCGATGAGGACATGGTTGGCCATGTCGCCCTTGTAGTCGCCCTTCGGGCGGCTGTAGATGAGCATCGGCTTGCCCGGGTCTTGCGTCTTGTCGCCCTTCTTGCCGACCCAGAACGTGGTGATCGCGAGCGCGCCTGGGGTCTTGACGCTCTCGTGGTTCGCTCGGCTCGGGAACGACACGAGAACGTGCTGTCCGTCCGCAAGGGTCTCACCACCCGCGAGCTCTGACAGCTTGACCGGAACCTTGGTGTCGTAAATCGGTTTGTACGGCTTGGCGTCGAGAATCAGGTGCACGTGTGAGTCGCCCTGCGCCGTCTTCCAATTCTTCACGTCGAGCTTGACCTCGAAGTCGCCCGCCTTCGCCGTTGGAATCACCTGGTCTTTCGTCGGCGCGACGATCTTGACCGTCGGGGTCGGAGCAGTGGGGTCGGGGCTCGCAACACCCTGAACGAGTTGCACCGGCGGCGCCGGCGGCGGTGGAGGAGG
>JALYHX010000403.1 GCA_030776305.1 Myxococcota bacterium | reverse complement strand
GTACAAGAGCGCGCTCGCGCCGGCCCACCCAAGCTGTGAACCACCCGGAACGCGAGTCTCGGACCCACCTGCTGCGATCCACTCGCTCGCGCCCAAAGACATTCGTTCTGACGCTCCGAGCCGCCAGCGCTCACTCGCGCCGCGTTCGAAGAGCATTTGGCGTTCGGATGCTCCCAGCGTGACGTGCCCACGATCGTAGGCGTCGAGCAGCTCGCGTTCGATCACGTGGCCCCACCGTTCGATCATGGGCGTCGTCGCTTGGACCCAGCGCATCGACCAGGTCGACAGGACACGCCGGCGCGGCTCCGTCTCGAAGCTCTGGATCATGACGCGCCAAGGGCCGTACACGGTGAACTCGGTCCCTTCGGCCTGCAAGTGTACGGGTGCCTCGCCGACGAACTCGATTCCGATGCGCTCGGCGTCGAAAAGATCGACCGGAAAGGGTCCGTCATGCCAAGCCATCATTCCCTGTTCGCCCGATAGGCCGACCCATCGTGTGAAACGCAGTCCGCCTCGCCACTCCGCCCGCCATTCGTCCAGGTGCCACCAGCGCTCGATGTGCGGGCTGCGATGGCGGTGAACCGTCGCACCGCTCCAGGACGCGTGCTCCCGGGTCGTCGTTTCGGACTGCTCAGGCATCGAGGGCGCGTAGGCGGCGCGCCACACGTCGACGTACCCGCCGCCCTCGCGCGACGGAAGCGACGCCTCCGGGCCGGCGTGGCGCGATCGATAGGGCGCGGCGGCAGGGGGGGCATCATCCGAGGTGACCGTCATCCAGTCGAGCGACGAGCTCGGCGATGGATTGCTGCGCGGGAATTCGACACGTCCCGATCGCGCGATGGGCTGAAAATACCCTTCGTGCGTCCGGATGCCGATCTCCACGTGCACGGTCGACGTCGGACGCCGGATCATCAGAAAGTACTCGCGATCCTTGCGATCGACCCGAATGTCGAAATAGTCGTTCGCGTTGGTGCCGTCGAAGTCGCGCCCGGTCGTATCGTACACGCGCAGATTGCACCAGCCGGTGCCGCCCGCGGGACCGAGGCGCGCCGAAGCGGCGGCGATTCCTTCGTCAGTCACTTCCCAGTACAGGTAAGCCGAGTCCGGATCGCGAACGATCGCGGTGAGGCGGTTTTCACCGTAGCTCCAAGGTAAATCTGTCGTGTCGATGATCGGTGCAGTGGTGCGCAGATGGGATTTCGGCTCTCCGACCCGCGTCTCGTCTTTCATATTAGCCGTCATCCCACGCGAAGGGCGTGCGCGGAAGGGGGATCTTCCTCGGCTCCTTTTCCGGAAGGTTTCGTGGCCGACACCCCGGTAAAAGCGCCGTCGAGAAAGACCAGCCAGGGACCGCCGTGATGCGCGGGTACGCGCTGCCCCGGGGTGATGATGCCCGCCAGGTTCAAAGGATCGCATGCGGGCACATGGACAAGCTCGCCGTCACGCTGCTGGCGCCGGATTCTCCTCAGCCCCTCGACCGCATCTGGTAGCGCGTACTGCTCCCCGATGAAGCCCGCGACGAAGCGCCCGCCTCGCACCAACCCGCGCGCCTCGCTACGGCGCAAGGCCCGCACCACGTCGCGCCACGGCACGGCGAAGCTTTCCCGCGCGCAAAGCTCCCGCAACGCAACCCCATAGCGGGCGAGGTGCTGCGCGGCCACACGGTCCGCCAAGTCGTCGGGAGCCGTCGGCAACGCCGACCGCTCGACGATGGACCAACGGCCCTGGGCGCCCCTGGCGCGCCGTCCCTTGCTCGGTCCTTTGGCCATCAAGTCGCGCAGCGGCTGCCATCCATCGCTCGCCACCAGGCCGCGTCCGACCAGGTCCCAGAGAGCCTCGCTCAGGTCGTGATGTCCCAGGGCCGCCCGGGTAGCCAGATCGTCGAAAAAAAGCGCTCCCTGCCTACGCAGGGCATCGAGGGCACCGATGGTCCCGGGCGAGGCGGGCTCTTCGGGGTTGACCGTGTCGCGCACGGCCTCGAGGAGCCAGCCCAGGTCGCGGCGGAGCGCCAGGGTGATGGGCGTTGCCCGGGACGTCGACACCTCGCGGGCGGACGTCGATCGCCGCGTCGATAGGCGGCCCCACGCAACCTCTCCAGCGAGGCACAGCTCGTCGAGCCATTCGGGCCGGTATCCGGCGACCCTTGCCGGGAGCACGTGGCTCTCCCACGCGGCCGCCGCGATCTCGAAGCCCTGAAGCATTCCGATGGCATCCCGGAGGCCTGCGCGCCCGTATGTCCGCGACCGGTGGGTCACATGGTGGCGCTCGAACAGGTATCGAAGAAAGTCCTGCGCGCTCACGGGCTGGATCTCGCTGCGCAATCGGTCGAGCGTGTAGCGGTGGATGCGTGCCAGGATCCGCCGATTGCAAGCCTCCTCTTCGGGATTCCCCGGCGTGAATCGGCCGCGCAGCAGCAGGCCCTCGCCCTCGAGCTTCGCGATCGCGACCTTGACCTCCGAGATGTCGAGCCCGAGTTTGGTCGCGAGAAAGCTGGACGTGAACGGCCCCAGGGCTTCAGCGTGACCGCGCACCAGGGCCAGCAACGCTTGGTCCGGGGGCGGCAATGGCGAGTCGAGGTGCGCCGGCAGAACGGCTCTCGGGGCGACGTGAGCGCCGGGGTAAAGCGCTTCGATCAAGCGCAGGTTTTCCGTGGCGAAAGCAAGCGCACCGGCGCACGTGACGACCGTGGCCGCTCGACCATCGCAGGCCAGATCCTTCAACCAGGGGTCCCACGGCGGGTCGATGGGCGTCGCGACAAGGCTGACCAGCGTGTCATGCAACTCGTGGGCATCGCGGGGCTGGGGCCTGGCTTCGTCGACCGCGCGGGCGATGGCCTCCACGTCGAGCGCGCCGAGCTCACGCTGGTGTTCCGGCAGGGTCCGGCGCAGAGAGACCGCCCGCGTCCGCCTCTCTTCGAGAGGCGCGTCGTCCAAGAACGCATACGGCTTGGCGTTAAGCACCTCGTGCGAGAACGGCGATGGTTGCGTCGTGTCGCGCGCATGAAGGCGAATGTCGCCGCGCTCCATGCGCTCGAGGATGCCGCCCAGGCGTTCCGTGTCCATCGCTTCGAACAGGCAATCGCGCATCGTTTGGCGCACGATCGGGTGATCCGGAATCTCGATCGGGCCCGCCGCATTTTCCTGGCATGCCATTTGGGCTGGAAAGGTCGCGGCCAGCAAATCGTCCGCCCGCATGCGTTGCAAAAAGGCAGGGACTTTACGCCCGCGCTCGAAGCGACGGACGGCGAGGGCGCGCGAGGCGTTCCACCGCCATCGCGTACCGAACATGGGTGCAGCGAGGACGGCCTGTTCGAGCGTCCGCTGAAGCTGATGACCGCGGACGAACCTCCACGCGTCGGACAATGGAAAACTCTGCGTCGTTCCCAAGGACAGGACGATGGCGTCGTCCGTCGCCGCCGCTTGCAACTCGAAGTCGAAGGAGACGCAGAAGCGCTTGCGCAGCGCCAAGCCGAAGGCACGATTGACTCGCCCGCCGAACGGCGCGTGAACCACCAATTGCATTCCGCCGGCTTCGTCGAAGAACCGCTCGAAGACGACGTCGTCCATGGTGGGCACGACCCCCAGCGCGTCGCGTTGCGATTTGACGTAGTCCGCGAGCTGCGCCGCCCCGGCAGGCGGAAGCCCGCACTCGGCGGTCAGCCACGCGCACACGTCGGCGTCATCGCCGATCGCTTTGGCAACGTCGGCACGCAAGCGGCTCACTTCCGTCGAAAGCTCCCACGTGCGCGAGGGAGCCTCGCCGAGCCAAAATGGCATCGTTGGGGGCTGTCCGCGGGCGTCCTCGACGCGTACGACGCCGCTGCGAGACTCGACGCGCCGGATGCGCCATGAGCTCGAGCCGAGGACGAAGACATCACCAGCGACGCTCTCGATCGCCCAGTCCTCGTTGACCGTGCCGACGAGCGTTTCGTCCGGGTCCAGGACGACGCGATAGTCGGCGGTGTCCGGGATCGCACCCCCGTTGCTGAGCGCGACGATTCGCGCCGCCCGCCTCCCGCGAAGGATGCGGTTGACACCGTCGCGCTGCAACAGAGCCCCGCTCCGCCCCAATCGCGGGGCCATGCCTTCGGATAGAGTCCCCACGACCGCGTCGAACTCGGCCCGCGGAAGGCGCGCGTAGGGTGCCGTCTCGCGCACGAGGGCAAAGAGGTCGTCTTCGCTCCAGTCGCGCGTCGAGCATTCGGCTACGATCTGTTGCGCAAGGATGTCCAGCGGCGCCTCGGGCGCTTCCGTGCGGTCGAGCCTTCCCGCGGCCACCGCGCGAATCAGCGCCGCGCACTCCACCAGCTCGTCGCGCGACGTCGCGAACAGCCGCCCGCGCGACGTGCGACCGAGAGCATGACCTGACCGACCGATACGTTGCACGAACGTGGTGACCGAGCGAGGGGACCCGATCTGGCACACGAGGTCGACCGCGCCTACGTCGATCCCGAGTTCGAGCGATGCGGTGGCGACGATGGCTTGCATTTCCCCGGCTTTGAGGCGTTGTTCGATGCGCAGTCGTCGATCCTTCGAGAGGCTGCCGTGATGGGCTCGCACCCGGTCTTCGCCGAGGCGTGACGCCAGGTGATGGGCGACGCGCTCTGCGGAGCGTCGCGTGTTGACGAAGACGAGCGTCGTCCTCTGTTCGCGAATCAGCTCGGCGACGCGGTCGTAGATTTCGGCCCACTGCTCGTTCGTGGCGACGGCCTGAAGCTCCGTACTTACGAGCTCGATGGCCAGGTCGAGATCGCGCCTATGCCCGACGTCGACGATGGCGCACCGCCCGCGCGGTCCGACCAGAAAACCCGCGGCATCCTCGATGGGGTGCACGGTGGCCGATAGGCCGATTCGTTGCGGGCGCCGATCGGCTATGGCGTCGAGACGCGCCAGTGAAAGCGCGAGATGGCTGCCCCGCTTGTCGCGCATGAGCGCATGGAGCTCGTCGACGATCACGGTCCGGACGCCGCGCAGCAACGCGCGGCTGCGCTCGGCGGTCAGCATGAGATAGAGGGATTCCGGGGTCGAGATCAGCACGTGCGGCGGCGATCGCACGATCGCGGCCCGCGCGGCGGGCGTCGTGTCGCCAGTGCGGAGCGCAACGCGGATGGTGGGCAGGGCGAGGCCAAGTGCCCGTGCGGCCTCTCCGATGCCGGCGAGTGGAGCGTCGAGATTCTTTTGGACGTCGCTGCTCAGCGCCTTGAGCGGCGAGACGTAGACGATCTCGATCCCGTCACCCAGTTCCCCGGCCGCAGCGCGTCGTACAAGCACGTCCAGACTGGCAAGGAATGCCGCGAGGGTCTTCCCGGAGCCTGTGGGTGCCGCGATGAGTGTATCGCGGCCAGCGACAATCTCAGGCCAGGCACGCGACTGCGCGAGGGTGGGCCCGCCGAACGCGCCATCGAACCAGGTCTGGACCGCTGGGTGAAACGATTGTGGCAGGGACATGCAGGGCAGCGCCGCGCCGTCCACCTTAGTCGGCTCGCGGAGAGCCGCACGCCGCCCGCCATTGTGCTCTCACTTGTCGCGACGCAAACGACGCACGCTCGGGCTGCTCGCATGCGGCCCATCCAGCAAGACGGCGACGTATTTGAGCAGTCGGTCGCGCGTGAACGGCTTTTTCAAGAACGCGTTCGCCCCCGCATCTTCCGCGTTGGCCATGTCCTCGGGCGAGCTCCGGTCGCTGATGACGAGGATTGGCACGAACCGCAACCTGTCGTCCGCCCGGATGTATTCACATAGCTCGAGCCCCGATTCGCGCGGCAGAGTCATGTCGAGGCAGAGCAGATCGGGAATGCAGTCAGCGAGAACTTTGATCGCGCCGTGATAGTCGGCCGCGATCTGGACATCGAAGTTCTTCTCGACGAGGCAGCGACGGATCGCCTCGCGCTGAGTAGGGTGATCCTCGACCAATAGAACGACACGCTTGTTCTGCACGGGTCA
>JALYHX010000402.1 GCA_030776305.1 Myxococcota bacterium | reverse complement strand
GTACACGGCGATGAGTCGATCGCACAGTGTCGATTTGCCTGCGCCCGGGCTCCCGGTGACGCCGAGGATCCAGGCGCGGCCGGTCCGCGGCCAGAGGCCCTTCAGGAGCTCGACGCGCGCGGGCGCGCGATCGTCGATGAGACGCATCGCCCGCGCGACCGCGCGGGTCTCGTTCGCGATGACACGCGGGACAAGCTCCGAGACCGGGGTCGCCGCGGACAGGTCGGTGGACCGTGAGGGAGGATTCGGAACCATCCCGACTGCGCTAGCCCGTCACGGTACCAAGAGAAGCTTATTCTGCACGGCGACGCGATCGACGGGACCATTTGCCGACAGCGCCTTGGCGTAGGCGTCGTGCGCCGCACGCTTTTCGCTCTGCGCGAACAGGGCATCCCCCAGCGCCGCCCAGGCTGGACCCCATTCGGGAAATTCCTGACTGGCCCTCACACCGAACGCGCGCGCGCTCGTTTCGCGCCCGGCGGCATGGCACGCCTCCGACGCGTGGACGAGCGGCGTCGGGTCGCCATGGTCGAGTCCCCAAGCCGCTTGATACGCCTCGAGCGCGCGATCTATTTCCCCTTTCTTCGCATTCGCGTCGGCGACGAGCAGCGTTGCCGGCGCCGAGTTGGGGAGGATTTTCAGCGCCGCCTCCCCTTCCCGGATCGCGTCTTCCGGACGGCTCTCCGCGAGAGCGACTTTCCCAAGCAATACATGCGGCGCGGCGCTCTTCGGGTCATTGCGTACGGCCGCCTCGGCCGCCCTCCTCGCCTCCGTCAGCTGCCTCGCCGCAAGCTCCTGCGCACCGAGCGCCAGCCATGCCTCAGCGAACGACGGGCGCTCGCGCGTCGCCGCCTCGAGAAGGGCCACGCTCTCGCCAGTCTGGGGGAGGGCGATGGCCAGCTCGTAGATGGCGTCGGGAGCGTTCGGGTCGAGGTGAACGGCCTTGCGAAACTCCGCCCAGGCTTCGTTCTTCTTTCCGTTCTCGAGGAGCACCCGTCCGAGCCCGACGTGCGCATCTGCGACCTCGGGTTGCCAAGCAATCGCCATCCGGAATGCAGCTTCGCTCCTTGCCGCGTCCAGCGCGAAGTCTTGCGCGCGACCTTCTGCGACCTTGGCTGCGTAGCAGGTGGGATCCGCAGCAAGTGCCGCCGCCGTCTCGCCAAGCGCTTCGGTTGCCCGCTGCCAGACAAGGTGGGCATCGGCGGCGCACGCGTGCCCTTCCGCAGACGCTCCTTGTACTGCGCCAAGCACGGCGCAAGCGGCGAGCGCCTGGCGGAAGTCGTGGCGATCCATGTGGACCCGCGCCAATTCCCAATGAAGCCGCGCGAGCACGCCCGGCCTGGACCCGGAGACCGCGATGCCGCGGCGCAGCTCCACGAGTGCTTCGGTGAAGTGTCCGGCGCGTCGGAGCGCCCGGCCCAACGAGCGCGCAGCCTCACCGTCGGCCGCATTTGCCCTCGCGCCGGCACGTAGCGCATCGAGTTGAGACTCTTGGGCGAAAGCCTGCCGCAAAAGCGGCGACGCGAGGAGCAGAGCAAGACCCGAAAGAAGGGCCACAAAGGCGACAACTCTCATGCGTAACCGGTAACGCACTTCGTAGCACAACCCCTCGATCATGCGCTCGTGCTCGCCTTCGCAGTTGAACGCCGCCCCGGCCTGTGGTCCCCTCATGCGTCGCCTTGAGCCGAGGCAGCACACGCGCCTGGCGCGCGTGCTCGCGCGTGGTGACCCACCATACGAAAGATACGAGGAGCCCGTGAACCAGCTGACCGACTACGTTGCTTTCCGCGATTCGAAGCTCGCCGCCCGATACGTTGACGGGAAAATCCCGATGACAACGTTGTTCGAGGCTTACATCGACGAGCACATCGACATCCACGACATCGATGCGTTCCTCGATGCGCGCAACGAGTTGGTCAAATACTCGCTGACGAAGCAGAATTTTGAGTTCTTCTTCACGCGCTTCATCCCCGAGGTTGCGATCCATTCGAAAGCGCAAGACAAGCGGATCGTGCGCGAGCACTACGACCGCGGCGACGATTTCTTCGAAGCGTTTCTCGGCGATAGAATGGTGTACACGAGCGCGTTTTTCCGGGACGAACAAGAGACGCTGGAGCAAGCGCAGGACAACAAGATGGACCTCGTTTGTCGCAAGCTGATGGTTCGGCCAGGCGACGAGATGCTCGACATTGGGTGCGGCTGGGGAACACTCGCGATGCATGCCGCGAAGAATTTCGGCGCGCAGGCGACGGGCATCACGATCAGCAAAAACCAGACACAATTCGGCAACGGCCGGATCGCCAAGGCGGGGTTGACCAACCGCGCGCGCATCGAGTGCCTCGACTATCGAGAGATCCCGCGGCGTCAGTTCGACCGCATCTCGAGCCTGGAAATGGTAGAGCACGTCGGGGTAAAGAACCTCGGGAAGTACTGCAAGATCGTCTATGACTTGCTCAAGGACGACGGCCTGTTCCTCGTGCAGTTCTGCGGACTTCGTCGCGGAGGGGGGGACGGCGTGCCCCTCATCGGCTTGCGCCCCGAAGATCTCATCTGGGGTCTCTTCATGAGCAAGTACATCTTTCCAGGCGCGGACGCGTCGTTGCCGCTGAGCGACATGGTCAAGGCGCTCGAGAAGGTCGGATTCGAGATTCATTCGGCCGAAAACGTCAGCGTTCACTACTCGCTGACCATCAAGCGCTGGCACGACAACTGGTTGAAAAATCACGACGCGATCGTCAGCGCCTACGGCGAGCGCTGGTACCGGTTGTGGAACATCTTTCTGGCCTGGTCGTGGCGCATCGGGCTTCAGGGAACCTCCGCGTGCTTCCAGGTGGTCGCGCACAAGAACCTCGACCATTTCAATCGACGCATTTTCATCAGCCAATCGTCGCTCGCAAGCAGCAACGGGAGCGATCAGCTGGAGAAGGAAGTTCCCCGCGATAAGCACGTCGCGACGAACGGCACTTTGCACGCCGAATAGCGGGCGGTGGCATCCGTCAAGGCGACCCGGCGCCCTCGATCCGCGCCACGGCCCATGCGGCAGCGTCGCGGACCATTGGATCGTCGTGTCCGCTCGCGGCCGCACGCAATGCGGGTAGAGCGCGCGTCGCCCCTCGATTGCCGAGGACGATGGCCGCATTGCGTGCGATACCTACGCGTCCCGCGCGGCGAAGGGGTGTCCCTTCGAAGAGTGCGCGCCACGACGCGTCCTCGAGCGAGAGCAACGATTCGAGCTCGATGTGCGACCAGCGCTCGAGTGGCGCAAAGGGGTCGCCATCCCGAGCATCGAGCGCGGCCCGCGCGCCACCTCCTGCGTTGAACGGGCAGACCGTCTGGCAATCGTCGCAACCAAAAAGGTGCGTTCCTATGCCTTCGCGCAGCTCCGGGACGACCGCGCTCCGTTGCTCGATGGTCAGGTACGACACGCATCGGCGCGGATCGAGCGCGAAAGGGGACGAAAACGCGCGGGTGGGACACGCGTCAAGGCAGCGGGTGCACGTTCCGCAACGCTCTTGGATGGGAACATCGACGTCAAGATCGAGGGTCGTCACGACCTCCCCGAGCAAGACCATCGAACCCTGCCCAGGGACGATGATCATGCCGTTCTTCCCGACGAATCCGAGTCCGGCGCGCGATGCCCAGGCGCGTTCGAGGATCGGCTCCTCGTCGCAGAGCGGCCGTGCGCGTACCGGGCGGTCCGCGGTGCCCAGCGAGCGTACGAATGCCGCGAGGCGCCGTAGCCGACGCCGAAGGAACCGGTGGTAGTCGCGGCCCCGCGCGTAACGCGCGATGTTTTCGACGACGCCCGGGAGAGACCCTTCCGCCTCGGCAATGCCTTGTGGGGAGACACGCCCCTCGGTCGGTCTCTGGTAACGCCGGGCCACGCAAACCACGCTTTTCGCTCCCGCGAGAATCCCCTGCCCGTCGAGGCGTGCGCGGACGTCCGCGTTCCGGGCGAGCCATCCCATCTCCCCATGCATCCCATCGCCGATGAACGCCTCGTACCTTTCGAAATCTTGGCCTAGATGGTGGCTGGCACGGGCGATGCCCACAGCGTCGAAGCCTAGTCTGCGGGCCTTATCGCGCACCTGATCGGAAAATGAGACGCAGCTCGCAGCCATCATCTCCGAGCTTTCGAGTATGGTGATATTTGCGCTCGGCACCGAGCCTTTTCCAGCGGCGCCTCGGGGACTTGTATGCGAATGGATGGGCAGCGGCGATGGCCGGGTTGAGCGGCGGTGCACTGGGTGTAGGCGTGCCAATCGAGGCGACTCAAGACGCGCTCTTCGGGGGGAGCGTCGTCCTGTTCCAGCCGCAACGAGGTGCAGGTTACCGCACGAACGTGGATGCGTTGCTTCTTGCGGGGTTCGCCACGGGAGCGAATGCAGCGCCCGTTGCCTTCGACCTCGGCGCTGGCGTCGGGGCGGTCGGCCTTTCGCTCTTGCGGCTCGGGGCAGCGCGGCGCGTCGTCCTCGTCGAGATCGACGAGCAACCGGCGGCCATGGCACGGCGCAACCTCGACGCGAACGGATGGACGGAGCGGGGTGAAGTCGTCGTGGGAGACGTGCGCGACGTCGCCCGTTTGCGGCGAGGCGAGGCTGGCCTTGTGGTGTGCAATCCGCCTTACGTTGCGCCGGGTCGAGGACGCGTGCCGGCCGCACAGGCCCGTGCACGATGCGGGGAGGTCGCCACCTTCGTCCGGGCAGCGCGACAGATCGCAGGTCGGCGCGCGCGCGTATGCTTCGTCTATCCTGCGCAGGAGCTTTGGGCTCTCCTGTCCGCGTTTGGGACCGAAGGTTTGCATGCGAAGCGGCTGCGATTCGTGCACGGTACGCCGGAGTCTGCCGCTCGGGTGGTTTTGGTCGAGGCGGTCGCGGGACGCGCCGGGGGCCTTCTGGTCATGCCTCCATTGGTCGAACGCGCGCAGCGCGGCTACACGCCCGAGATGCAAGCCCTTCTGGCCAACGGGTGAAGCCTGGCTCACTTCGGACCCCACGCACTTTCCCACCGGGCTCGAACCTCATTTTACCGAGATTGCAGCTCTGGCCCTACGACAGGACAAGTGCCCCGGCGTCCGCGGGCAGTTCGCGCGCCGCCGACTCGCTCCGCTCTTTCGCGTCCCTGAGCAAGAAGTCCACGGCCGGCGTACACTCCGCCTCGATGTAGATTTGGTACGAAAAGAGCGTTTTGCTCACGCGAATGAGCGCGACGTTCAGTCCGATCGCGGCCCGGCCGATGACGCCGTTGCCCAGCACCTTGGGGAACGGAGCCGGTACACCTCGCACTCTTTTGATCCTGAAGCCCGCGTCGCGCAAGAGGTGCGATATGGACCGGAATGTGAACAGACGCGAGTGGGTCCGATCCAAAATTCCTGCACGTCCATAGTTGAATTGTCCCAGCAAAAGCATGATGCGCTGCACGATGAATGCGATGTTCGGCGTCGTCAAAATCAACGTCGTCGGGCTGTAGTCGAACTGCGCGCGTAGCGCGTCGATGAAACCCTCTGGATCGCGAACATGCTCGATGATATCCAGCAAAAAGATATGATCGTGGCCTGCGACGTCGAATACGAATTCCGAATTCAGGTCCTGTCGAACGACGCGGACCCCTGGCGGCACCGTCTTCGGTAAGCACTGATCGACCAGGGTCACATGGCACCCCTTCTTGATCAGCTCCTTCGCCACCCCCGCCGGGCCGGACCCGATGTCCATGACTCTGGCTCCATCCGGAACGGCCGCCAGCGCGTAGGTGTGGCTGCTTGGATAATCGAGCTTGAGATCGTAGTGCAGATTCTCGACCGGGTGCGGGTCGAAGCGCCGTTGGTACAAGATACCAGAGCGATGAGCGACGTTTCTCATCGTGGCGAGCATCACGTCCTTCGCGTACTTCACGCCGTTGACGCGAGAAATCTCGTCGCCGTAGTACGTCGGAATGGGTAGCTCGATGATGCGACCCTTTGCGTTGAGGATTTGAAGGATGACCTCGGTGTCGAAATGAAACTCGTTCGAGTTGAGCAGATACGGGATCCGCTTGAGCAGGTCGACCGAATAAACGCGATACCCGCTATGAAACTCGGACAACTTCGTCCTCAGCATGAAATTTTGCGCGCGAGTCAGTACTTTGTTTCCCAGGTACTTGTAGAGTGGCATCCCGCCTCGCAGCGCGTCGCGCTTCCCGAGCATCCTGCTGCCGAAGACGGCATCCGCCCAGCCCTCACGCAATGGAGCGACCAGGCGCGGCAACTCCTCGGGCGCGTACTGTCCGTCTCCATGAACCATGGCGACGAAGTCGAATTGGCCTTTGATCGCAAATGAGTAACCAAGCTTCTGGTTTCCCCCATAGCCCTGGTTGTATTCGTTGCGCAGCACGGTCATCCGTATATCCGGACGGCTCTGCTTGTACTCTCGTCCGATCTCGAAGGTTCGGTCGACGGATCCATCGTCGATGACCAGGACTTCGACGTCGTACTCTTCGAATATCAACGAAGGAATTCGTTCCAGCACCGAGCGCAGCGTCGACTCCGCGTAGTAAGCGATTACGAAAACGAGCAAGCGTGGCATCGGGTTCGAGGCGGACATTCAGCGGCTCCGGCGTGGACGTGTTTGGGATCGCCTACGATAGCCGGCGGGCGCACGGCAAGCGAACCGGCTTGGCGACCGCGACCAGAAGCTCGAACTCCGCCACCCCGTGGACGTCTTCACGACTCGGATCACGCGCGTGCGCCG
>JALYHX010000401.1 GCA_030776305.1 Myxococcota bacterium | reverse complement strand
GGGGTAACCTCCAGGCACGGGCGCGCACCATCCGCTGGAATGCACTGCGAGATGCGGCAGGAAAGGCAGGCGCAGACAGGATCGCAACCGGTCACCATGCCGACGACCGCGCGGAGACCGTCCTCATGCGAGTGTTGCGGGGCTCCCGGGCACGCGGGCTTGGTGTGTTGCCACCTCGCGATGGTGACCGCATCCGGCCGCTCTGCCGCGCACGCCGAAGCGACGTCGAGGCGCACATCGCCCGCCACCATCTGCCCTATGCCGTCGACCCATCGAACCGCGATCCGCGTTACTTGCGCACCCGAGTGCGCCACGAGGTCTTGCCCGCCCTGGAGCGCCTCAACCCCCGCGTCGTCGAGCATCTGTGTGGGATCGCCGACGACATTGCGCGGGACGCCGGCGGAGTCCTGCCCAGTCAGGCGCCCACGCCGGCAAGGGCCGCGCGGCCTACCGGGCTGCGGCCTGCGGGCCTCAGATGAGGTGGCTCCGGCACCTTTGTGGCGATGTGACCTCGATGTTAGGCATCGTACGTAGTAAAATGTGGAAGGGCCCGGGCACCACCCGGGTTTGGCCGGCGCACATTCCACCGAGGTCGACGTGAAGCAATCACACAAGACGCTGCTGCTTTGGGTCCTGCTGATCATGATGTTCCTGGCGATTTGGCAGGTCTTGCAGCCGGGCGAGAGAAAGCAGCAGGTCAGCTTCAGCCAGTTCGTGGCTCTGGTGCACTCGGGACTCGTCGCCGAGGTCCACATCAAGGACCACGAGTACTTGTTCACGCAGGTGCAGGACGGCAAAAACATCCAGAAAGAGACGCTGGGGCCGGTCGCCGACCAGATGCTCGTCGACGACCTGGAGAAAAAGGACCCCGCGGCGGGGCGTACGCCGAACGACAAGCTCCAGATCTACTTCGAGAAAGAGGACTCGACCCCGTTCTGGTCCTCGACGCTCGTCACCCTGCTGCCGATGCTCTTCATCGGCATCATGTTCTTCCTCTTCATGCGGCAGCTGCAAGCCGGCGGCGGCAAGGCGATGTCGTTCGGCAAAGCGAAGGCACGCATGCTGAGCGATTCCCAGAACAAGGTGACCTTCGCGGACGTTGCCGGAATCGACGAGGCAAAGGACGAGGTCGAAGAGATCATCGCGTTTCTCAAGGACCCCAAGAAATTTCAGCGTCTCGGCGGCCGCATCCCCAAAGGCGTGCTTCTCATCGGCCCGCCAGGCACTGGCAAGACGCTTTTGGCGCGGGCGATCGCCGGTGAAGCCGGGGTGCCTTTCTTCAGCATCTCCGGGTCGGACTTCGTCGAGATGTTCGTCGGCGTCGGCGCCAGTCGAGTGCGCGATCTGTTCGAGCAGGGAAAGAAGCACGCGCCGTGCATCATCTTCATCGACGAAATCGACGCCGTCGGCCGACACCGCGGCGCCGGGCTCGGGGGTGGGCATGACGAACGAGAGCAGACGTTGAACCAACTCCTCGTCGAGATGGATGGGTTCGAATCGAACGACGGTGTCATCATCATTGCTGCGACGAATCGACCCGACGTGCTCGATCCCGCGATTCTCCGCCCCGGCCGCTTCGATCGCCGCATCACCGTGCCGCGCCCGGACGTGCGCGGTCGCGAAGAGATCCTCCGAGTGCACACCAAGCGCACACCCCTCTCACCGAACGTCGACCTCGAGGTGATCGCCCGAGGCACGCCGGGGTTCTCCGGGGCAGACCTGGAAAATCTGGTCAACGAAGCCGCGCTCCTCGCGGCACGTCAAGACAAGGACGCCCTCAGCATGGGCGACTTCGAGCTCGCCAAAGACAAGGTGTACATGGGGACGGAGCGTCGCTCGATGGTCATCAGCGACGAAGAAAAAAAGACGACCGCCGTCCACGAGGGCGGCCACACGCTCATCTCGGTACTCATCAACCATCACGACCCTGTGCACAAGGTCTCGATCATTCCGCGCGGGCCCGCGCTGGGCGTCACGTGGTACCTGCCCAAAGACGACCGGCACAATCTGTCGAAGGAGCAGGCGGAAAGCAGCATCGCCGTGGCTCTCGGTGGGCGGATCGCCGAGGAGATCATCTTCGGGCAGATGACGACCGGCGCCGGCAACGACATCGAGAAGGCGACCGAAATCGCGCGCAAGATGGTCTGCGAATGGGGCATGAGCGAGAAGCTCGGGCCGCTCGCGTACGGAAAGAAGGAGGAGTCGATCTTCCTCGGTCGCGACTACGCGCAGCGTACGCAGGACTACTCGGAGCAGACGGCGCAGGAGATCGACCAGGAAGTCCGTGCCATCGTCCAACGGCAGTACGTGCGGGTGAAGGACTTTCTCACGCGCGAGCATGACAAGTTGCAGCGCTTGGCGGCAGCGCTCATCGAGCGCGAGACGCTGGATGCAGAGGAGATCGCCGCCGTGCTCGAGGGTCGGGAGCTTCCGAAGCGCGACAGAGTCGTGATCCCGACGTATGCCGAAAAGGACAAGGCGAGCAAGGAGAAGCGTCGCGTCGCGAGCATCTTCGGCGGCCCACCCAAGCCGGCCACGAGCGGTTCCTAGCGAATGGCCACACACGCCCGGAG